>JAUWAH010000233.1 GCA_030602145.1 Desulfobulbus sp. | reverse complement strand
CCCGTAACGATGAGCGTCACCAGTTCGGCAAAGGATTTTCTGCCGAGCCCGCAAACAATATAATCGACCTCGGGCCGATTGAAGAACTGGGGATCGTTGCTGGCATGGATGCCGCCGACCACGGTTGTCGCGCCGCAAGCTGCCTTCACCCGGGAGGCGAGCCGCACCATGGTGTTGGCCTCGCAGGTAACCCCGGTGATGCCGACCACATCCGGAGGAAACTCACGCAACTCGGTGACCAGACCCTCCGGATCCGCCTTCAGGTCGACCAGGCGAACGGCATGGTCCGGCACATTGCCGGCGAGTTCTTCCAGGCCAAGCGGCTCGCCCCGGAACACTTGCTTGATCGAGGTGATGCCGTAGCGTTCCTCCGGAATGCTGCGGCCGCAATTGGGCGGGTTGATCAGGAGAATATTCATGCCGCACTACTGACTTGCTTGTGCACCGAGACCACCCCTCCGCTCAAGGCATTTACGGTTTACCGGTACATGCTGAACCGGTATTCCTCCAGCAGGTCGGGTCCGAGGCGAGATAATCGCCGGTCATCTGATAGGCCGCGCCCCGGCAGCCATAGCATTCCTCGCTTTTCTCGCAGGTGCCGCAGGGTCCCTTGATCGTCTCCCGATACTTTTTTAAATTCCGCACCACCTCGCTGTCCTTGAGGATATCGGCCAGCCGCTGGTGGCGGATGTTCCCCAGGGGAATGGTCACCCCGACGCAGGGCATGACATCGCCCTGGGCGGTCACCACGCAGGAGACCTGGTGCCGCATGCAGCGGTTGCCGACCAGCGGCGGCTGCGGCTCCCACTGCCGGCCGAACCGTTCCCGATCCAGGGCGGCGAGCCGGGTGAACAGCTCGCGCAGTTCCGTCGTGTCGACATCGAGCCAGGTGTTTACCAGGGCATTGGCCTGGGGAGTGAGGATCTCGAAATAAGGTTCGATTCGCTGCGACCGCAGCCATTGCCACAGCCCGGGCAGTTCGGCCAGGTTCTGTCGGCAGATCACCGTGCTGGCGGCAAGGAAGAGTTCCTCCGAAGGGTAACCCGCACTGCGTAACCGCTCCAGGGCCTGGCCGATGATCGCAAAGGCACCTTTCTTCCCGGCCAGCCGGTCCTGAACCGCCGCATCACGGGAGTTCAGCTTCACCACCACCCGCACCCGTTCCTCGGCCAGGACCCTGGCCAGCTCGTCGGTGACGCCGCTGCCGTTGGTGAACAGCTCGACCTCCAGCCCAAGGGCGCCAAGAAAACCGAGCATTTCGATCAGGTGCGGATAGATGGAGGGTTCGCCGCCGAGGATGATGATCTTGCGGGCACCCAACTCTCTCGCCTGAAGGATGACCTCCTTGATCTCCTGCCGCGACATCTCGCCGGCAGCGGCCGTGCGATCCTCCAAATAGCAGTAGGCGCAGCGGAAGTTGCATTCCCGACTGAACTCGATCTCCATGGACAGCAGCCGGTCGGCCGCTGCGGCAGCGCGGATCTCGTCTTCGGTGAATTCCAGGTTGTAAAGCTGCATCCTTTAGTATCCCTCAAGATCCTTGAATGTGTTGAGCCGTTCCCAGCGCTGCACCTCCCGCTGGTAGCGACCTTCCCAACCGCCCTTGCGCATGATCCGCCAGTAGTGCAACTTGAGAAAGGGTTTAAAGGCAAAGCGCCAGATCGAGGTCCACAGCCGCCCCTGCTTCCGGGCCGGATCGGGCGGATTCCACCAGCCGAGCACCAGTTGCCGCTGAAGCCAGAACTGGTACTGCAAGGCTGCGGCGCTCAGGTAGTTGGTGCGGACGTTGGCCCAGAGGCCGCTGTATTTCTTGTAGTCCGTCTGATTGACGATCAGCCCCTGTTCAAGCAACTGCTGCCGCATCCCGGTCTTGGGATAGGGGGTGAGGATCTGGCAGTAGGAGGCGTCGGCGCCGATGTCGACAAAGAACTCGTAGTTTTCCCGGATCGAATCCGCATCGTCCTCGGGAAAGCCGAAGATCAGGCCGCCGATGACCATCATCCCGTACTTATGGCAGTTTTCGATCGCCTTTTTCGAAGCGGCAACGATATCGCCCTTGCCGGCCGCGCTCAAATTCTTCTTCGAGCCGTTCTCGATACCGAGGAACACGGAGCGAAAGCCTGCCTGAGCCATCTTGGCCACCATGGCTTCGTTGGTGGCCATGGAGATGCAGTCCGCCTGGACCACCAGGTTGAGCCCCTGATAGTTGCGGGCGACGATGGCGTCGCACAGTTCCATCACCCGCGCCGGATTGAGGACCATGTTGTCGTCGGTGATGAACACCCAGCGGGTCTTGCGCTTGTAGTAGATGTCGTCCAGGTCAGCCAGCACCCGGTCGATCGGGTAGGTGCGGAAGGTGCGGCCGTACATGTGCTTCATGCTGCAGAAGTTGCACGAACGGGTGCAGCCCCGGGAGGTCTCCATCAGCTCGATCTTGGAGTAGATGATGTGGTAGCCCCAGGTGAGGCGACGCTTATCGCGGATGGGCAGCTTCAGGGTGCCGAGGTCGAGATTATCGCCCCTTGGATTATGGACGAACCTGGCACCCTCTTTGTAGGAGAGCGACGGGATGTCCTCGATCCGGTCGCGGCCGGCCATAGCGTTGACCAGGCGGCGGCAGCACTCCTCGCCCTCGCCCCGGACGATGAAGTCGATCCATTGGGACTCGACGGCCTCGGCGATCTCCTCGGCCATCAGAGTGGCATGGTAGCCGCCGATGACGATCTTGACCTGAGGGCGAAGCTCCTTGAGCAGATGGGCGACCTTGATGCAGGTGTCGTACTGCCAGGCCATGGCCGACAGGCCGATCAGGTCCGGTTGGATGCGGCGTACCACCTTGGTCAGGTAGCGCTTGATCGAGCCCCGCTTGCGAATCAGGTCGATCAGATAGACCTCATGGTCCGCATCGATGTTGCCGCCCACGCAGGCAATGCCGTGGTTGGGCATGTGCACCGCCGTCTCGTGGATGATGATCGGCACCACGTCCGGCATGGAGATGAGGATGACCTTCATCGCGTGCTCTCCGGAAAGGGGGGTGGGGATGCTTCGTTCGAAATGTGCGGTCCGGGCTCAGCGTGGCCGCGCTCCATGGCCAGGCGGACGCGGTGATCGAGATTGGCCAGGCCGGACTGGAACGCCTCCGCCGGGATCGTCTCGATCAACCGCAGGCGGATGACGTTGGCGCGGCTGGCGGCAAACAGGAAGACGCCGGGGGTGAACAGCTTGTCCGTGTTCTCCAGGGCGAGGACATGCACCGGCACGCCACACTGCCGAGCAATCTTCAAGGCCCCCTGGTTGAGGGCGCCGACCCGGCCGTTGCGGCTTCTTGTGCCTTCGGGAAACACAAAGAGATTGCCGCCCGAGGCGAGATAGGCGGGCATCGCCTCCATCCGGTCCAGCATCAAGCCCGCGAACCGGCCGGTGGCCGTGGCCGGCAGGTAGCCGGCGGTGCGGATCACCCAGCCAAAGATGGGCAGGGTGAAAAAGACCGACTTGACGATGGTCGTGGCGCGTTCGAACTGGGCGATCAGCAGCAGGGGGTCGAGATAGGAGCGGTGGTTGCAGACGATCACCGCACCGCGCAAGGCGGCGATGCGTTCGTCGATCTCCCAGCGCTGCCGGGGGGCGATGGCCCGCAAGAGACGGAAAAAGCAGCGATAGAAGGCGCGGTTGTAGCGCTGGAAGGCCTCCTCCTTTCGGGAGGAGAACAGGCCGCTGGCGGCATAGCGGGGAGCAAACAGGACGATGAAGCCCAGGGTGAAGTAGAGCCAGCAGGTCAGAGTGACGCCCAGATCGAACCACCTGTCCGCACTCCACCTCCACACGGCTACGCCACCTCGCTCCCATTTTTGATCAGAAGGCAGGTATTGACCCCGCCAAAGGCGAAATTCTGGATCGAGGCGATGCGGGTCGCGGCCTCGATCACCCCCGGCGTATGTTTGAGCATGGCGCAGCGGGGGTCGACCTCCTCCAGGTTGAGGGTTGGGGCGAGGAATCCGTCGGCCATCATGTAGAGGGTCATGATCAGCTCCATTGCGCCGCAGGTACCCATGGTGTGACCGGTGTAGCTTTTCAGCCCGGTGACATGGGGCCCTCGACCATAGACCGCCTCGATGGCCTGGGATTCGATGATGTCGCCCATCTTGGTGGCCGTGGCGTGGGCGCTGACGTAGTCCACCGCCTGCGATTCGATGGCCGCATCCGCCAGAGCCAGGCGCAGGGTGGCGGTGATGCCCCGGAGGTTGGGGAGGATCAGGTCACCGCCGTTGTTGTTGCAGGCAAAGCCGATGACCTCGCCCAGGATGGTCGCGCCCCGCTTTCTGGCGGCCTCGTACTCTTCCAAGAGGACGGCGGCCCCGCCCTCGCCGACCACCAGGCCATCGCGCCGTTTGTCGAAGGGCCGGGGGGTGCAGGCGGGACGGTCGTTGTAGCCGACCGAGCAGGCCAGCAGGTTGTCGAACACCGCCACCGTGGTGGTGTCGTACTCGTCGGCGCCGCCGCAGAGCATGGCATCCTGCATGCCGTACTTGACCATCTCGTAGCCGAAGCCGATGGCCTGGCTGCTGGTGGTACAGGCGGTGGAGGAAGCGATCACCCGGCCGGTGATGCCGAACATCCGGGTGATGTTGACTGCGGTGGTATGGACCATGGAGCGGAGGTAATCGACCGCGCCGATGGAGGAAAATTCGGTTTCCAGATTCTGGAAGAAGGTCTTGTAGATCTCCCGCTGCACCGTGGGGCTGCCGTGGGTGGAGCCAAAGGCGACACCGAGCCGCCCGGAGGCGATGAACTCTTGGGAGAGGCCGGAGGCGGCGAGCGCGTCCCCCGCCACCTGGCAGGCGTAATAGGCCACCGGCCCCATGGTTTTGCGCTGTGAGCGAGTGAACTCGTAGGCGATGGGATAATCGACCGTGCCGAACACCCGGGAGTGGATATGTCCGGTCAAGAGGCCATCGTCGCGCAGGGGCTTGACCCCGGAGCGGCCCTGACGGAG
>JAUWAH010000090.1 GCA_030602145.1 Desulfobulbus sp. | reverse complement strand
CGCCAAGATGGACCGGTTCGTCAAGATCGCCGAGTTGATGGGTGAAAACACCGCCGGTCTGGCTCCCCGCGACGCCGCCGAGTTGGCCCTGGTGGCCATCAAGAAGCTGTCCGCCGACATCGGCATCCCCGGTGGCCTGATCGAGCTGGGCAAGCGGTATGGCAAGGAGGTCAAGGCATCCGACATCGACACCATGGTGGCCAACGCCCAGAAGGACGCCTGCGGTCTGACCAACCCGCGCTGCCCGAAGGATGTCGACGTCAAGGCGATCTATACCGCCGCGCTGTAAAAGGCAGGTGGAGAGGCGTGTAGTCTGTAGGTTGATAACTCATGGAACCCATAAGGCTCAATTCCTAACAGACTACACAGCTACAGACTAACCCACCTAAAAAACACGCTGTGGTTGGCGTAGCGGGACGCGGCAACGCGTCCCGCCTTTGGCGTTTCCCCCGGAAGGAGGCGCAGGCGGTTTCCTCCTTGTGCCCCTGCGCCTTCGTTCCTTGCGCCGGATCGTTCTCGCCCTCCGGCGGGATTTCGTGCTATAGTAAAAAAAGCGCGTGAACAAGCTGGTTTCAATCTTTTTCAATCATTCAACAAAGGAGTCACGCATGCAACGAAAGATACTGTACGTCAATGGGATTGAGCGATCGGTGGTCGTCGAGAATGCAGACCTGCTGTCCGACGTCATCCGCAAGAGTCTGCGCCTCACCGGGACCAAGGTCGGTTGTGGCAAGGGGCAGTGCGGCGCCTGCAACGTCATCATGGACGGCAAGCTGATCCGCTCCTGTATCACCAAGATGGATCGGGTGCCGGATCATGCCGCGATCACCACCGTCGAAGGCATCGGCACCCCTGCGGATCTTCATGCCATTCAGATGGCCTGGATGGTGCACGGCGGCGCCCAGTGCGGCTTCTGCACCCCCGGTTTCATCGTTTCCGCCAAGGCGCTTCTTGATACCGCCCCAAATCCGAGCCGCGAGGACGTACGCGATTGGTTCCAGAAGTACAGGAACGCCTGCCGCTGCACCGGCTATAAGCAACTGGTCGACGCGGTTCAGGACGCGGCCAAGGTGCTGCGCGGCGAGATGACCATGCAGGATCTGGCCTACAAGATTCCGCAGGACGGCAAGGTGTTCGGCACCAACATGCCCCGTCCGAGCGCTGCCGCCAAGGTTACCGGCACCTGGGATTTCGGCGCCGATTCCGGTCTGCAGCTGCCTGAAGGCACCCTGCAGCTGGCTCTGGTGCAGGCGGAAGTCTCCCACGCCAACATCCTCTCCATCGACACCTCCGAAGCCGAGAAGATGCCCGGCGTCTACAAGGTGGTGACCCATAAGGACATCAAAGGCAAGAACCGGATCACCGGCCTGATCACCTTCCCCTCCAACAAGGGCGACGGTTGGGATCGGCCGATCCTGTGCGACGAGAAGGTCTTCCAGTTCGGCGATGCCCTGGCCATCGTCTGTGCCGACACCGAAAAGAATGCCAAAGCCGCCGCCAAGATGGTCAAGGTCGAGCTGGAAGAGCTGCCCGCCTACATGAGCGCTCCGGCCGCCATGGAACCGGATGCCATCGAAATCCATCCCGGCACCCCCAACATCTATTACATCCAGAAAATCGCCAAGGGCGAGGACACCAAACCGATCTTTGACAAGGCAGAGGTGGTCATCGAGGGCGACTACTATGTCGGCCGCCAGCCGCACATGCCGATCGAACCCGATGTCGGCTATGCCTATCTCGATGACAGCGGCAAGCTGATCATCCACTCCAAATCCATCGGCGTCCACCTGCATCTCTACATGATCGCCCCCGGCCTCGGTGTGGAGCCGGAAAACCTGGTGCTGATCCAGAACAACACCGGCGGCACCTTCGGCTACAAGTTCAGCCCGACCATGGAAGCCCTGGTGGGCGCGGCAGCCCTGGCCACCGGCCGGCCGGTCTTCCTCTGCTACGACTACTTCCAGCAGCAGACCTATACCGGCAAGCGCTCGCCCTTCTTCATGAACGTGCGGATGGCAGCCAGCAAGGATGGCCAGCTGCTCGGCATGGAGACCGACTGGTCGGTGGATCACGGTCCCTACTCCGAGTTCGGCGACCTGCTGACCCTGCGCGGCGCCCAGTTCATCGGCGCCGGGTACGATATCAAGAACATCCGTGGCGAGGGCCGCACCGTGTGCACCAACCATGCCTGGGGTTCGGCCTTCCGCGGCTACGGTTCGCCCCAGTCCGAGTTCGCCTCCGAAGTGCTGATGGACGAACTGGCGGAAAAGCTGGGCATGGATCCGCTGGAGCTGCGTTTCAAGAACTGCTACCGCAAAGGTGCCACCACCCCCACCGGCCAGGATCCCGAGGTCTACTCCCTGCCGGAGATGCTCGACAAGCTGCGGCCAAAGTATGCGGAGGCCAGGAAGCGGGCGGCTGCCAATTCCACCGCCACGGTCAAGCGCGGCGTGGGCATCTCGCTGGGCGTCTACGGCTCCGGCTTGGACGGCCCCGACACCGCTGAAACCAACGTCGAACTCAACGCCGACGGCACCATCACCATCTTCAACACCTGGGAAGATCACGGCCAGGGCGCGGACATGGGCACACTCGCCACCGCCCATGAGGCCCTGCGGCCGCTGGGCATCGGTCCGGACAAGATCCGCCTGGTGATGAACGATACCGGCAAGTGCCCCAACTCCGGCCCGGCCGGCGGCTCACGCAGCCAGGTGGTGGTCGGTCAGTCGATCCGGGTGGCCTGCGAAGAGTTACTGGCGGCGATGAAAAAGGCTGATGGCTCCTACCGCACCCATGCCGAGATGGTGGCCGACGGCATCGCCACCAAGGTCAACGGCAAGTGGAGCGCACCGGCCACCGACTGCGATGCCAACGGCCAGGGCAAGCCCTTCTGCTGCTACATGTACGGTCTGTTCATGGCCGAGGTGGCGGTCGAGGTGGCCACCGGCAAGACCACGGTGGAGCGGATGACCTGCGTGGCCGATGTCGGCAAGGTCGTCAACAAGCTCGTGGTCGACGGCCAGATCTACGGCGGTCTGGCCCAGGCCATCGGCCTGGCGCTCACCGAGGACTTCGAGGACATCAAGAAGCACTCGACCCTGGCCGGAGCAGGCTTTCCGTACATCAAGCAGATTCCGGACGACATGGAGATCATCTATGTCGAATCGCCGCGACCCGATGGTCCCTTCGGTGCTTCCGGTGTCGGCGAGCTGCCGCTGACCTGTCCGCATGCAGCGGTGATCAACGGCATCTACAATGCCTGCGGCGCCCGCATTCGACGTCTTCCGGCCCTGCCGGAGAAAGTGCTGGCCGCCATGCCGAAATAGCGGTTGAGGCGTTGCGTTGATCTGTTGCTTGCAGCGGGCATCAGTTGGTGCCCGCTGCAAGCGCGATCTCTTGCGCACCTCCAGACTATCAACCACGGACTCACTTCTATTCACTGCAATGGATCAATCTCAGCTCAGATCCCTCGAAGCCCGTTGCATCCAGGAAGAGCAGCCGTTCTGTACCGCGGCCTGCCCCATCCATGTCGATGTCCGCGCCTTTATGACCGCGCTGGCCAAGGGGGATGTCCGGGAGGCACGCAAGGTCCTCGACCGCACCATGCCGTTTCCGGAGATCCTCGGCCGGATCTGCGACCAGCCCTGCCGGCCTTTCTGCAAACGCGGCGAGATTGGCGATCCGCTCGCCGTCGGCAGACTGGAGCGTTTTTGTGTCGACGCCACCCAGGCCGTGGTCAAGCCGCCGAGACTGCCGGCCAAAGGCGGCAAGGTCGCGGTGCTCGGCGCCGGGCTTTCCGGGATGACGGCAGCCCTTGATCTCAGCCGCAAGGGGCGGCCCGCCACCCTGATCACCGGCAGCCCGGCCATCGGCGGCTCCCTGCACCGGCTGGCGGATGCTCTGCTGCCCAAGGAAGTTTTCACCGAAGCCGAAGCCACCCTCACCGGCTACGGGGTCACCATCCGGACCGGTTCAGCGCTCGACCGGCAGACAGTGGCCTCTGTGCTTGACGACTTTGATGCGGTGTACTGCGACTGGGACGATTTCGACGCCGGCCTGCTTCCCTTTGCCCCGGGCACACCCGATCCGTTGACCCTGGCCCTGGATCGTGCGGGCTGTTTTGGCGGCGGCGGTCTTGAGGCCGGCAGGACTTTTTCGGTGATGCATCAGGTGGAAAACGGTCGGCGGGCAGCACTCTCGGTGGAGCGCTCGCTCCAGAAGGTTTCCCTGACTGCCCAGCGCGAGAAAGAGGGCGCCTGCGCCACCCGCATGTACACCGTCACCTCATATTTTGCCCCCGCAGCTGAAATCCTGCCGGCTGACGAGACGGCCGGCTACACCGCCGAGGAGGCGCAGCGGGAGGCTGCCCGCTGCATCCGCTGCGAATGCATGGAATGCGTCAAGCAGTGCGTCTATCTCCAGGAGTACAAAGAGTATCCCAAGACCCTGGTCCGCAAAATTTACAACAATCAGGCCATTGTCCAGGGCACCCGCAACGCCAACAAGATGATCAACGCCTGCAGCCTCTGCGTGCAGTGCACGGTGATCTGCCCCCATGATTTTCCGGTGGCCGAGGTTTGTCGCACCACTCGGATGGAGATGGTCGAGACCGGCCACATGCCGCCCTCGCCGCACGATTTCGCCCTGGAGGACATGCGCTTCAGCCTCAGCGAATTCTGCAGCTTAAGCCGTCACCAACCGGGCACCGACAGCAGCGCCTTTTTGTTCTATCCCGGCTGCCAGCTGGCGGGCTCGGCGCCGGAAGCGGTGCAACGCACGTACGCTTTCCTCGCCGCCCACCTGCACGGCGGGGTTGGCCTGATGCTGGGCTGCTGCGGCATTCCTGCCCACTGGGCCGGCCAGGCCGCCCTCTTTACAGAGACCATGGCAGCCTTCACAGCCGAGGTCGCCCGGTTGGGCAACCCGAAGGTGATCACCGCCTGTTCCTCCTGCCTGTCGGTGTTCAGGGCCTTTGCACCCGAACTGACGGTCACCTCGGTATGGGAGGTGCTGGATACCCTGCCCCTGCCGCCAAGCCAAATCCGCCCCTCCGCGCCATTGACCATCCACGATCCCTGCACAACCAGGGAGCAGCCGGAGTTGCGGGCCGGCGTGCGCAGCCTGTGCGCCAAACTCGGCATCGAGGTGGTCGAGCATGCGTTCAACGGCGAGATCACCGACTGCTGCGGCTACGGCGGCCTGATGCAGTTTGCCAACAAGGGGCTGGGGAAGAAGGCGGCAACCCACAAAGCCGGGCGCAGCGATCTCGACGGTCTGGCCTATTGCGCCATGTGCCGCGACAACCTGGCGGCCAGCGGTCGGCCGGTGGCCCATCTCCTCGACTATCTCTTTGCCGCAGGCGACCAGGATCCGCTGGCCCGTGCCAATCCCGGCTTCTCCCAGCGGCATGAAAACCGGGCCCGTTTGAAATCCGATCTGCTGACCCATCTCTGGCAGGAGGAGGCGGTGATTCGTCCTGCCCACACCGCGCTCAGGCTGCTGATCAGTCAGGAACTGGAAGCCCTGCTCACCAGCCGCCTCATCCTTGTCGAGGATCTGCAAAAGGTCATCCATCATGCCGAGCAGACCGGCCGCTATCTGATCAATCCGGCCACCAAGCGCCGGTTGGCCAAGTACAGGCCGGTGCGGGTCACCTATTGGGTGGAATACGAGCCGACCGGCGAAGGCTACCTGGTTCACAACGGCTACAGTCACCGCATGCTCCTGCCGGAGGACGCCCAATGAGCACCTTCTCCTTTATTGAGACCACCGATTGGCTCTGCGCCGGCTGCAATCAACCTTTGCAGCCGACCAAGGTGCAGGTGACCTATCTCAACTCGGCCTTTGATGTGGAACTGATGACCTGCCCGGCCTGCGGCTTTACCCTGGTGCCGGAGAGCCTGGCGGTGGGCAAGATGCTGGAAGTCGAACAACTGTTGGAAGATAAATAAGATGCCATCAGATTGTCTCTTGCCCAGCAGCACCCCGGTGGCCCTGTATGAGCAGGATGCGCTTCACGACCTGAACGGCGGCACCCTGCGACCGGGAGGGGTGGGGCTCACCCGCGAACTGCTCCATTTCTGTGCCTTTTCGCCCGGAGCACGGGTGCTTGATATCGGCTGCGGACCTGGCCACAGCCTGGAGCTGATGGCGCGGGAATTCGGTTTGCGCCCCTGCGGCATCGATCCCTCCCCGGCCATGCTTGCCAAGGCCGGGCAACAGGCCCCCATGGCTGAGCTGCACCGGGGAACAGCCAGCGCCCTGCCCTGGGCGGATGCGGCCTTTGACGGCGTCCTGTGCGAGTGCGTCCTTTCCCTGACCGAGGACATGCCCTCCAGCCTGCGCGAAATCCACCGGATCCTCAAGCCGCAGGGACGGCTGTTGCTTACCGATATCTATTGCAGACAGCTCTCGCCCAAAGCTCTGCTGCCGGAGTTGAAGAGCTGCATCAGCCGGGCTCTGCCCCTGGAAACCATCACCGAAGGCCTCATCCGGGCCGGTTTCTCGCTGCTCCTGTTGCAGGACCGCAGCGAACTGCTCAAACAGTTGGCCGGTCAGATCATCTTTTCCTACGGTAGCCTGGAACAATTCTGGGCGCTGTTCATGGACAACGAGGCCGCCCATCGGACGCATTGCGCCCTGGCCACCGCACCGCTCGGCTACTATGCCCTGGTCGCTGAAAAAGGAGGCCCGCATGGATGAGACCGGACTGCGGATCATGCACCTGTCTGCCCAAGGCTACTGCTGCAGCCAGATCATGATCAAGCTCACCCTGGAGGACATGGGCGAAGACAATATCCCCCTGGTACGCGCCATGGCCGGTCTCTGCGAAGGGTCGGGAACCGGCGATTTATGCGGCGTAGCCAGCGGTGCCGCCTGCGTGCTCGCCCTCTACGGCGCCAAGGGCAGTGACGACGAACAGCCTCTGGAGTGCTATCCCATTATGCTGTCCCAGTTCATGGACTGGTTCAAGGGCAGCGCCAGCCAGTGGGGCGGTATCCGCTGCGAGGATATCGTCATCTTCCAGGGGGGCCGTAAACCCGAGGTCTGCGGTGACATCATGATCCGTGCCCGCGAAACCCTGCTCGGCATCTTAACGGAGAACAACCTTGACCCGAGTCTGCCCAGAGAACATGCCAGCGGATTGTGACCGCTCGATCCGCCTGCTGTCGAACACGGCCAGCCTCTGCCCGTTCTGCCTCAAACGGGTCGAGGCCATCCGTGAGCAGCAGGGTGATGCGGTCTATCTGGTCAAGCGCTGCCCGGAGCACGGCATCGTTCGCACGGTGATCTGGCGGGGGAAGGTGCCGTTTTCCACCTGGCTGCGGCCCAAGAAACCCTCCGCCCCCCGCCAGGCCTTCACCGCCATCGACCGTGGCTGCCCCTTTGACTGCGGCCTCTGCCCGGGCCATGGCCAGCATACCTGCACCGCCCTGATTGAAATCACCCTTCGCTGCAACCTGCGCTGCCCGGTCTGTTTTGCCGATGCTGGCACCCAGCAGGCCCATGCCGAACCGAGCCTGGAAGAAATCGGTAGGCTCTATGACCGAGTGCTTGCGGCTTCCGGCCCCAGCAATATCCAGCTTTCCGGCGGTGAGCCGACCATGCGCGAGGATCTGGCTGCGATCATCGAACTGGGGCACAGCAAGGGCTTTGACTTTATCCAGCTCAACACCAACGGTATCAAGCTGGCGGCCGATCCCGGCTATGCCAGGGATCTGCAAGCGGCGGGACTGGCCTCGGTGTTTCTCCAGTTCGACGGCCTCGCCAGCGCCACCCATCTGGCCCTGCGGGGCCGCGATCTGGGCGCGATCAAGGAGCAGGCCATCCGCAACTGCGCAGCCGCAGGCATTGCCGTGGTCCTGGTGCCGACCCTGGTGCCGGGCATCAACACCCACGAGGTTGGGGCAATCATCGAATATGGGGCCCGCTTTGCCCCCACGGTGCGCGGCGTCCATTTCCAGCCGATCGCCTACTTCGGCCGCTATCCCCAGCCACCGGCCGATCACGATCGC
>JAUWAH010000143.1 GCA_030602145.1 Desulfobulbus sp. | reverse complement strand
CCCCGCTGACCATGTCACGGGAAAACGTGGCCCTGCTGCAACGGTTTCTCTCCACCCAATTTCCCGAAGGCCGCAGCAACGCCGAGAGCTACTATTCCGGTTTCTTCATCACCACCGTCGCCCGGTGCTTCGAGGTTCGCTACCGGATCGACAATCGGTTGCTCGGCGTGGCCATCGTCGACGGTGCCCCGTCATGGCTGAATGCGGTCTATTTCTTTTTCGACCCGGATCTGGGCTGGCGCAGTCCGGGGACCCTCAACATCCTTACCCTTAATCACATCTGCAAAACCCGGCAGATCGAGTTTCTCTACCTCGGCTACTGGATCGACGGCCATGCCGGCATGAGCTACAAGAGTTCCTTTCGCCCCCACGAACTGCTGATCGACTCCGTCTGGCGGGAGCAGCGGTAATCCGGACCTGCCCGCAAGACCGGCCGGCAAAGGTTCGATGGACAGGGGGGCCGAGCCGCCAGCCTAATTTTTTTCCTTCCAGTCCGGCCGCAGGTGGAGTTCGGTCAGTTGCTTGCGCGACACCGGCGACGGCGCGTCGGTCAGCGGGCAGGTGGCCTTCTGGGTTTTGGGGAAGGCGATGACGTCGCGGATGGACGACGAGCCGGTGATCAGCATCATCAGCCGGTCGACACCGAAGGCGATACCGCCGTGCGGCGGGGCACCGTGCTCCAGGGCGCGGAGGAGAAAACCGAATTTTTCCTCGGCCTCCTCGTCGCCTATGCCCAATGCCTGGAAGACGGTGCGCTGCATGGCCGGGCTGTGGATGCGGATTGAGCCGCCGCCGATCTCGCTGCCGTTGAGGACCAGATCGTAGGCCCGGCTCCTGACCGCGCCTGGATCGGTGGCCAGAAGAGGCAGGTCGTCCTCGTTGGGGGCGGTGAAGGGATGGTGGACGGCTGTATACCGCTTTTCCTCCTCGTCGTACTCAAGCAGAGGAAAATCGGTCACCCAGAGGAAGTTGAACGCATCCGCCGGGACCAGATCAAGTCGACGGGCCAACTCCAGGCGCAGCTCGGAGAGCACCTGATGGACAACCTTGGTCTTGTCGGCCCCGAAGAGGATGAGGTCGCCGGGCTGGGCATCGAGGGCGCGGCCCATGGCGGCGATCTCCTCCTCGGTGAAAAACTTGGTGATCGGCGACTGCCACTCGTCCTCCTTGATTTTGATCCAGGCCATGCCGCGGGCCCCGAAGCGACCGGCGTACTCGGTGAGGTCGTCGAGATCCTTGCGGGAGAAGCCGCCGCAGTTCTTGGCGTTGATGGCCTTGACCACACCGCCTTGTTCGACAGCCGCCCGGAAGACCTTGAAGCCACATTCTCTGGCCATGTCGGTCAGGTCCACCAGTTCCAGTCCGAAGCGGGTGTCCGGCCGGTCGGTGCCGAAGCGGCGCATGGCTTCGGCATAGGTCATGCGGGCGAAGGGGGGGGAGAGGCTGATGTCGCGGGTGGTCGCAAACAAACCTGTGATCATGCCTTCGACGATATCGATGATGTCCTCCTCGGTGACAAAGCTCAACTCCATATCGATCTGGGTGAACTCCGGCTGCCGGTCGGCACGCAGGTCCTCATCGCGGAAACACTTGACGATCTGGTAATAGCGGTCCATGCCGGAAATCATCAGTAACTGTTTGAACAACTGCGGCGACTGGGGCAGGGCATAGAACTTGCCGGCGCTGACCCGGCTCGGGACCAGGTAATCGCGGGCACCTTCCGGCGTGGAGCGGGTCAGCATCGGCGTTTCGATCTCGAGGAAACGGTGGTCGTTGAGATAGGAACGCACGGCTTGCATGGCCTGATGACGAAGAATGAGATTGCCGGCAATTTCGGGTCGGCGCAGATCGAGATAACGGTACTGCAAACGCAGGGTGTCGGACACCTCGACGTCCTCATCCAGGGGGAAAGGCGGGGTTTCGCTGGTGTTGAGGATGCGAAGCTCGTCAACCAGGATCTCGATGGCGCCGGTGGCCAGTTTGGGGTTTTCCATGGATTCCGGTCGCCTGGCAACTCTGCCCTGGACGGCGATCACCCACTCGCTCCGCAGCTGATGCGCCTTGGCGTGCACAGCCTGGCTGATTTCCGGATTGAACACCACCTGGGTCACACCCCATCGATCGCGCAGGTCGATGAAAATGACCCCGCCATGGTCGCGGCGCCGCAGCACCCAGCCCATCAAGGTGGTGCGCTGGTCAACGCTGGCTAGATCGAGTTCGTTGCAGGTGTGCGTGCGCCGCAGCGCTCCCATTGATTCCATAGTTGTTCTCCAGGTTGAAATCGGCCGATCAGACATGATTGGCCCGAATAAAGAGACTGAGTTGAGGGTGGATCAGGCGACGCGGGCAGCGCCGGTATCAAACGGCTTGGCCATGCAGCATGTCGACCAGCCGTTGGGCCTGCTCCTCGGGTGATCCCGTCAGTGCAAACGGCTGCTGTTCCTGGGTTTGCATGTTCCGCAGGATTGCCTCTCCCCGTGTCCATTCATCTTCGCCGACGATCAGGACGAAACGGGCGTTGACCCGATTGGCCTGCTTGAGTTGTGCCTTGAGACTGCGTCCGCCGTACTCGATGGCCGCTTTCGCCCCCAGGCTGCGCAGGCAGTGGGCCAGGCGGCTGCACGGTGCCAGGCTGTCGTCGCCGAGCGGGGCGACAAACACATCCATACTGCGAACCGGCACGGTGTCGCTGCCCTGCTGCCGGTCGAGCAGGAGGGTTAACCGCTCCAGTCCCATGGCAAAGCCGATGCCGGAAAGCGGTGGGCCGCCCAGTTGCTCGATCAGGCCGTCATAGCGCCCGCCGGCACCCACGGCAGCCTGGGCGCCGAGATCGGTGGTGAGGAATTCGAAGGTGGTGCGGGTGTAGTAATCAAGGCCCCGAACCATGAATCGGTTGATGGCAAAGGGGATGCGGAGTTCCTCCAGGGCAGCGCGAACCTGGGCAAAATGGCTGTCGCAGTCGGGGCAGAGGACATCCAGCAGGGAAGGGGCACCCTGAACCACAGCCCGGCAGGCGGTTTTTTTACAGTCCAGCACCCGCAGGGGGTTGGTATGGGTGCGGCGCCTGCAGTCCTCGCACAGCGCATCGACCTGTTCTTCGAGAAAGACGATCAGCCGTGTTTTGAACGGTGGGCGGCAGATCGGGCAGCCCAGCGAATTGAGTTCCAGGCTGACCGACAATCCCAACTCGTCGAGCAGCATCTGGCCCATGGCGATCAATTCGGCATCGATACGGGGCTCGACCGCACCGATGATCTCGGCGTCGAGTTGGTGGAATTGCCGCAAGCGTCCCTTCTGCGGTCGTTCGTGGCGAAACATCGGCCCGATGGTGTAGAGCCGTTGCACCGGCTCCTGGACATGAAGGCCGTGCTCGATGAAGGCGCGCATGATCGAGGCGGTGGCCTCCGGCCGCATGGTGATGCCTTTGTCGGCAAAGGTGTACATCTCTTTTTCCACCACATCGGTGGCTTCGCCGATGGAGCGGACAAAGAGTTCGGTTTTTTCCAGGATCGGCAGGCGGATCTCCTGCATGCCGAACCGTTCGAAGATGTCCCTCGCCTTCCGCTCGATGTGGCGCCATCGGCCGATACCGTCGGGGAGGATATCTTTGAATCCGTTAATTGCTTGAATTTTCAAGGGGTGCTCCAGAAGTTCCAGGGCGGCGTCCCGAATGGTTCCGCGATGCCCGCCGTTGACAATAAAAATTTAAAATCTAATCGAGAAACGGGTGAAAAGTCAAGCTGATGTGGCTTTTTTGTGGTAAAGTATTTTTTTTGATTTTTTAAGCGTTGTCAGTGGCCCGGGCCTGGGCTCGAGGCTTGACAAACGGACCAGAGCCCGGCATTTTCACTATCCTACGCGGGTATCGACCGGGTTGCACCGCCCCCGTGTTCACAGACTAAACCATCTTCCCAGAGGCTTGAATGAAACTGCCAGAACTCAAAATAGGTTCGCTCATCGCCAAAATTCCGATCATCCAGGGGGGGATGTCGATCCGGGTGTCCACCTCCGCCCTGGCCATTCCCGTCGCCGAGTGCGGCGGTATCGGTACCATCGGCGGCTCCGGAATTCCGGTTCCCGAGTTGCAGGAGGACATTCGCAAGGCCAAGAAGGCCACCAAGGGAGTAATCGCCGTCAATATCATGTATGCGATGAAGGATTTTTACGATCTGGTGATGGGGTCGATCGAGGCCGGCGCCGACATGATCATCACCGGGGCCGGTTTTTCCCGTGACATTTTCAAGATCGGCAAGCAGCACAACATCCCCATCGTTTCGATCGTTTCATCGCCCGGTCTGGCGACCATGGCGGAAAAGCTGGGTGCAGCGGCGGTGATTGTCGAGGCGGCCGAAGCGGGCGGACATCTGGGCACCCAGACCCCCTTGCGCGACCTCTTCCCGACCATCCGCAAGGTGATCTCCAAGGTTCCCCTGATTGCCGCCGGCGGGATTACCAGCGGTATTGAGATGGCGGAAATGATGGACAAGTATGGTGCCGACGGTGTCCAGATCGCTTCCCGGTTCGTGCTCAGCAAGGAGTGTTCCGTCTCGGATGCCTTCAAGCAGGCCTATCTCAAGGCCCAGGAAGAGGATATCGTCCTGGTGTCTTCGCCGGTGGGCATGCCGGGCCGGGCAATCAAAACTGCCTTTGTGGAGAAGATGCTCAAAGGGGAGGATATCTCCGCCGGTAAGTGTATGTTCAAGTGTTTGAAAAAATGCAATTACAGGTATTGCATCAGCGAGCGGCTGATGGCGGCCTTCAACGGCGATGTCAACAGCGGCCTGGTCTTTTCGGGTGCCAACACCTTCAAGATGAAAGAGATTCTGTCCGTCAAGGAAATCTTTGACAGCTTCGTCACGGCCGCCGAATCGGTCTACAAGGAACCATGCGCCGCTTACTGAGCCCTTCTCCGCTTCTACTTCCTCGATGACGAACCCTTTCTTCTCACCACAGGTCGTCTGATGGTCGAACCGTCCGAACAAGAACCCGGTTTCGGGGAAGAATCGGGCGTCACGGCCAGGGTGATTCCCGAGTCGGAGCACCCCATCCGCGAGCAGCAGCTCGACCGGGAGGCGCTCAAGGTTCTCTATCGTCTCCGCGATGCCGGGTTCAAGGGCTATCTGGTGGGCGGGGGCGTGCGGGATCTCTACCTGGGCCGCAATCCCAAGGATTTCGACATTTCCACCGATGCTCGTCCCGGCCAACTGCGCCAGATCTTCCGCAATAGCCGGACCATCGGTCGCCGCTTCCGTCTGGTGCAGGTCTTTTTCCGGGGCAACAAGATCATTGAGGTGTCGACACTGAGGTCGCGCAGTGAATTCGATATTGACGGCGAAGAGCAGGTGCTGCCCTCGAACAACACCTTCGGTACCCTCGAAGAGGACGCCTTCCGCCGTGACCTGACCATCAACGCCCTGTTCTACGAGATCGAGCAGCATACCATCATCGACTATACCGGTGGAGTGCGCGACCTGGATCTGGGCATCATCAAGGTGGTCGGTGACCCGGACAGGCGCTTCACCAGGGATCCGGTGCGGATGCTGCGGGTGGTCCGCCATGCGGCCCGTACCTCCTTTCGCATCGACGAGGCAACCTTCGCCGCCCTGCGATGCCATCGGGACAAACTGCGACTCTGCCCGCCAAGTCGTCTCCGTGACGAGGTGCTCAAGGATCTTCAATCCGGGGCGAGCCGGGCCTGGGCGGAACTGTGCATGGCTTCCGGCCTGTGGTCGGCGCTTTTTCCTTTGTACGAGGAGGGTCTGCTCGGCGAACAGGGGGAACGGATCCGGGGGGAACTGGTGAACACTTTCGCTGTCCTGGATCGTTTGCACGTCCGACGAGCCGATGGCGAAGCGGTAAAGATACCCGAACCCATCCTGTTTGCCGCCCTGCTTCTTCCCTGGGCCTGTCACCGGTTCAACCTGCCGGAGGTAAATGTTCGTGGCCAGGTCTTTCATCGTTTGTCCCAGACCATCAGGGAAGAAGTCGATCGGGCTTTCGGCGAGCCGTTCAATGTGCAGCGTATGGCCAAGGAATCGCTGACCACCCTGTTGATCAATCTTTCCACCTTCCATCATGCGCGAGCCCAGGGCGGTGATCCCAAATGGCTGAAGAAGAAAAGCTATTACCGCGATTGCTCACGTTTTTATGACATCTATCTCGAATCGCAGGGGATTTCTTCAGTCCGGCCTGAAGGGTTTGTGGTCGAGCAACCCCAGGTCGAGCCCCCTGCGGCGGTGGTGGTCCCTGCTCCGGAAGGCAACGGTGGCTCGTCGAGGGCCAGGGGCAGAGGCGGCATGAATCCGGCCTTCAGCAGTGCTCAGTCCGGCGTCTTCGGTCTGCGTCGATCCGGGGATTGATGGGCCAGTCGCGATGAATCTCCGCTTTCTGCTGTACAACATCCGCTATGGCGCCGGTCATGGCAGTCGTTTCCATCTCCCTTTTCCTTACGCCGGTTACCTGCGGAATTCACAC
>JAUWAH010000226.1 GCA_030602145.1 Desulfobulbus sp. | reverse complement strand
CCGGCCCACATCTGGACGCCCTGGTTTTCCCTGTTCGGGTCCAAATCGGGTTTCGACAGCCTGGAGGAATGCTTCGGCGATCTCAGCCACCACATCTTTGCCCTGGAGACCGGGCTGTCCTCGGACCCGGAGATGAACCGGCTCATCTCGGCCCTGGACCGGTATACCCTCATCTCCAACTCGGACTGCCATTCGCCGGCCAAACTGGGCCGGGAGGCCAATATCTTCTCCACCGGCTTCGACTATTTCTCCATGCGCGATGCCCTGCGGTCACCGGTCGATGCAGCCGGTCGTCAGGTGTTCGCCGCCACGGTCGAATTCTATCCCGAGGAGGGCAAGTACCACTGTGACGGCCATCGATCCTGCCAGGTCTGCCTGGACCCGCATCAGACCAGGGAGGCGGGCGACCGCTGCCCGGTGTGCGGCAAGCCCTTGACCATCGGGGTTCTGCATCGGGTTCTGGAATTGGCCGATCGAACAAAACCGCTCTTTCCGCCGGCCAGCCCCCGGGTGCACAGCCTCGTTCCCCTGCAGGAGATGGTCGCCGAATTGCTTGGCTGCGGGCCGGCCAGCAAGAAAGCGGTGGCAGGCTATGTCCGCCTGATCAACCTGTTCGGCTCGGAGTTCGGGCTGCTTCTGGAGACGCCGGTCGAGGAGATCCGGATAAGGGGTGGGGAGCTTTTGGCCGAGGCGATCGAGCGGGTCCGCACCAATCGGGTGATCCGCAAGCCCGGTTATGATGGCCAATTCGGGGTCATCACCGTTTTCGCCGAGGGCGAACGGGCCCGTCTCGGTGGTCAGGCCGACCTCTTCGGCCAAGCTGCGCCGGCATCCGCGAACCGTCCCGCTCAACGGGACCGGCTGGCCCGGCGACAGGCTCCAGCGCCGCCGGCCACTACACCGACGATGGCCACCATCAACAGTGAACAGCAGCGGGCGGTGGAGAGTCCTGCTGCGCTGATTGTCGTTCAGGCCGGACCCGGAACCGGCAAGACCCACACCCTGGTCAGCCGGGTCAAGCGGGTGAGCGGCCAGGCCGACCGTCCCTGCACGGTGATCACCTTCACCAACAAGGCGGCCGCCGAGGTGCGGGAGCGGCTCGGGGAGACGGCAGGGGAGGCGGGCCAGGTGACCGTGGCCACCTTCCATGGCTACTGTTTGGCCCAGCTGCGCCGTTTTTCGAAGGGTCTCCAGGTGGTCGGCCCCGAGGAGCGGGACGGACTGCTGGAGGATCTCTTTCCCCGTTGGAACGGGAAGGAGCGCGCGGCCTTCTGTCACAGATTGACTGAAACGTTGCGGCGCCCCGATCCCGCCGGCCGCGACGCCGAGCTGCATCGGTACCTCCAAACCCTGGAAGAACGGATGCTGATCGACATCGAGGCGGTGGTTCCGTCGGCCGTCGCCCTGCTCGGGGCGGGTGGCAAGGCGGCCGAGGCGATCCGCGGCGCCACCGGGCACCTCTTTGTTGATGAATTCCAGGATGTCAACGAGGCCCAATTCACCCTGGTCCGGCTCTTGGCCCAGACCTCGACCGTCTTTGCCATCGGCGACCCGGATCAGGCGATCTATGGGTTCCGCGGCTCGGAACCGCGCTGGTTTCACGCCTTCATCGAAGAGATGCATCCCGAGGTCCATCAACTGGTGCGCAATTATCGCAGCGGCGCGACCATTGTCCGGGCCGCCGAGCAATTGATCGGCCACAATCCCCACCCCCTGCCTTCCCAGCCGATGCATCCCTGCGCACCATTTTCAGGGACCATCCACCGCCAGGAGTGCAGTCATCCCGAACAGGAGGCCGCCTTCATCGCCGACCAGATCGAGATCCGGCTGGGCGGTACCTCCCACCGCGGCCTGGAGCGGTTTGACCATGCCGGCTCCATGTCGGTCTCCCTGCGCGACATCGGCGTCCTCTACCGCACCGGTCACCAGGGCGAGGTCATCGGTGCGGTGCTGACCGAGCGCGGCATCCCCTTTCAACTGGTCGATCTCGAAGCCTATTACACCAAGGGGGAGTGCCGCCTGCTGTACTGCTGGCTGCTCCTGCTTGCTGGACTGGCCGAGCCCGACCACCTTCTGGTTCTCCTGGAAAAAGAGTTGGCACTCGGCGGTCAGACCCTGCGATTGGTCCGCTCCCTGCTCCGGCAGACCATCCGTGAGCAAGGGGGACCGCTCGCCGACTTGCCCATTGCGGACGGCCCCTTGGGCGCGGTGCTCAAACCCTTTCATTCCCTGCTGGCACGGATGCGCGGGCTTGCCGAATCCCTGCCGACGGCGGAGGTTCTGGCCGCCCTGATCGATCATCACCGCTTCGATCCCACCCATCCGGACCTGGTGCGACTGCGGCACACAGCACTGACCTTCGGCGGTTCGCTTGCCGCGTTTGCCGCCCATCTCCACCGGTTCAGCGACGGCGTGGCCTACGACCCCCGGGCAGAGGCCGTGACCCTCTCCACCCTTCACGCCGCCAAGGGGCTCGAGTTTGGCGTGGTGTTCATCGCCGGATGCGAGGAGGGGCTTGTGCCGCTGGCACCCCGCCATCCGCTTGCTCCCGAGGCTCACCTGCTCCATCTGGAGGAGGAGCGGCGGCTGATGTACGTCGGCATGACCAGGGCTGCTGCCTGCCTTACCTGCACCTGGTGCCGCTCGCGGTCCCTGTTCGGCGGGCCGGCCGAGAATCGTTTCCCTTCCTCTTTTCTTGAAGAACTGCCCGACGTCTTCACTCCACCACCGGCGATGCACCGTACCGGGCACCGTCGTGCGACTCCGCGACAACTCTCTCTTTTCTCGTAACCCATGGAACCCTCTCTGCCCGTCCAGCAACACCTAGCCGAACTTGAGGCCGAGGTACGGCGCCTTGAGCGGGAGAACCGTCGACTGCGTCAACAAGTGCAGCAGGCCGATTCCGCCAACCAGGCCAAATCCGATTTTCTGGCCATGATCAGCCACGAGATCCGTACCCCGATGAACGGAGTCATCGGCATCAGCGAACTGCTGCTCGATACCGAGCTGCAACCGCGACAGAAGCATTTTGCCCAACTGATCCGTACCTCGGCGACCAGTCTGCTGACCCTGATCAACAACCTGCTTGATTTCAGCAAGATCGAGGCGGAGAAGATGGTGCTCGACGCGGAGCCCTGCGATCTGCGCGGCCTGGTCGACCAGTTGCTCTCCCTGTATCAGGTGACCGCCAGGAGCAAGGGGTTGACGGTCAGCGCCGAAGTTGACTCAGGGTTGGCTCCCCGCTATTTGGGCGACAGCTACCGGCTGCGGCAGATCCTGGTCAACCTGCTCGGCAACGCGGTCAAGTTTACCGAGCAGGGGATGATCACCCTGCGGGTACGCCGGGAACGGGGAGGACCCAAGGGGGAGGTGATCAGGTTCGAGGTTGAGGATTCCGGGGTGGGGATCGCCCGCGAATCAATCGACAAGCTGTTTCAGCCCTTCAGCCAGGTCGACAGTTCCTCAACCCGGCGGTACGGCGGCAGCGGCCTGGGGTTGTCGATCTGCGCCCGCCTGGTTAAGTTGATGTCCGGCACCTACGGGGTGCACTCCGAGTACGGTCAGGGGGCCACCTTCTGGTTCGCGGTGCCGCTGCCGCCGGTCCAGACGGATTTTCAGACGGAGGCGCTACGCCTCGAAACAGTGGAGGCCATCGACGAGCCGGAGGCCGAGGTGGTCGAATCGGCCGGGGAAACCGCAGGCATGGAACGTCTGCGACTGCTCATCGTCGACGACGAGGACACCAACCGGATCGTCCTGGCGGAGACGTTCCGGCGTGCCGAGATGGAGATTGTCCTGGCCCGCAACGGTCAGGAGGCCGTCGAACTATGTCGGACCAACCGTTTCGATCTCATCCTCATGGACTGCCAGATGCCGGTGCTCGACGGGTTTGCCGCCACCAGGACGATCATCGCCGAGGCCGGACAGCGACGGCGGCAACCGCCACCCATTGTTGCCCTCACCGCCGATGCCACCGCGACCGCCCGCAAGCGGTGCCGGGCGGTGGGCATGGTCGATTACCTGCTCAAGCCGTTGGATTTCAATAAACTGCAAGCGGTGCTCAACCGCTGGCTGCCGGAGTTACGTGTCTCCATCGTTCCCTGCACCACGGCGAAGGCGGTGGGGGGGCAGGCGGCGGGAGAACCGGTGGTAGTCAACACTGCGGTCTTGCAGCGTCTGCGGGAACATGTCGGCAACATCGGCCCGGTCATCGGCGTCTTCCTCCGCTCACTGGACCGGCGTTTGGTCGAGCTGGAGCGGGCCGTGCAGGCCAAAAACGCCGAGGCCATCGACAAGGTGGCTCATACCATGAAGGGCAGCAGCAGTCAGTTTGGCGCTGAAGAACTGGCCCAGTTGTGCAAGATCGCCGAACAGATGGGCAAGAGCGGTAACATCCAGCAGGTCGACCGGCTTTTTGCCCAGATCACCCGATCGGTGGCCCGGGTGAAACAATTTTTTGCCGAACAGCTTGAATAATTGGCAAACTGGCCTACAATGGGTAGGCAGCCTTTGCCCCCTCCATCTCTCATTACTCACTGGTTTCTCCTATGACGGTATCCCTGCTCGCCGGGTCCACCCCGGTCATCCTGATCGTCGACGACGACGAGGTCATCCGCATGCTCATGCGCCAGTTTCTGGAGGGAGAGGGCTATGTGGTGATCGAAGCCGATGACGGGCAGGCGGCCTTGGAAAAGGTGGCGATGCAGGAGTTGGACCTGGTGATTCTTGATATCGCCATGCCGGGTATCGACGGCCCGAGCGTCTGCGAGCACATCCGTTCCTCCATGGCCGACCCGCCGCCGGTGCTGATGGTGACCGCCCTCGACGATGAAAAGAGCATCGAGCGGTCCTATGGGGCCGGCGCCGTCGATTACATCCGCAAACCACTCCGCTGGCCGGTTCTCAAGAACCGTATCCGCTATATCCTCGGCTCCCACCGGGCCAAGCAGGAGCTGGAACTGCTCACCCGCAACTACGAGATGATCCTCGCCGCCGCCGCCAACGGCATCTGCGGGGTCGACGATCGCGGCATGATCAGCTATATCAATCCGGCGGCCTTGAAAATGCTGGGGTACTCCAACGAGGAACTCAAAGGGCGCGATTGCCGGCAGGTGTTCAGACTTT
>JAUWAH010000172.1 GCA_030602145.1 Desulfobulbus sp. | reverse complement strand
TGACGATCAAATCGTTGTGCAACTGCCAGGTGTCAAGGATCCGCAACGGGCCATGGGATTGATTGGCCAGACTGCGCAACTTGAATTCAAGATGGTGGCCGATGCACCGGGTCTGGACCTGCACCAGATGATCGACGAGGTGACCAAGGCGGGACAGTGGCGCGAAGGAGAGAGCAGAAAGCAACTCAACCTGGCTCTGCAGAACCGGCTTCCCCAGGGCACGGAAATCTATTTCGAAAAGACCGTCGACATCAAGACCAAGAAAGAGTCCAGGATCCCCATCCTCCTCGAAACACCGGTACTGATGACCGGAGAGATGGTCAAAAATGCCCAGGTCCGTATCGGCGGCACCTTCAACGAACCCTATGTCAGCCTTGATCTGACCTCGCGCGGCGGCCAGGTCTTTGCCCATCTCACTGAAAAAAGCGTCGGCAGACGGTTGGCCATCGTCCTGGACGAAATCGTCCGGTCGGCACCGGTGATCAGGGAAAAAATCCTTGGCGGCAGTGCCCAGATCTCCGGCAACTTCACCCACAACGAGGCCACCGACCTGGCCATCGTGCTCCGTGTCGGCGCCCTGCCGGCCCCGGTCGATGTCATCCAGAACCTGACCGTCGGCGCCAGCCTCGGCCAGGACTCCATTGAAGACGGATTGTATGCCGGCCTATTCGGTGCCTTCATGGTGCTGGCATTCATGATTATCTATTACCGCCTCTCCGGCATCATCGCCAACATCTCCCTTGCGCTGAACATTCTCTTTCTGTTCGTCGGCCTGGCAATGTTCGGGGCCACATTGACCCTTCCCGGCATAGCTGGCATCATCCTTTCCATCGGCATGGCGGTGGACGCCAATATTCTTATCTACGAACGGATGCGTGACGAATTCGCTCTTGGCAAATCGTTGCGCTCCGGGGTCGATTCCGGCTTCGATAGAGCCTTTTGGAGCATTGTCGACGGTCAGGTCACCACGTTGATCACCGCCCTCGTGCTTTTCCTTTTTGGCACTGGTCCTATCAAAGGTTTCGCCATCACCCTCACCTTGGGCATTCTATTCAACCTGTTTGCCGTTCTCTTCTTCTCGCGCTTGATGTTCGATTCGCTGACAAGTATCAAGGTTCTCAAACGCATAAGCTTCTTGAAAATAATCGGCAAAACCAATTTTGATTTTATGCGCTTGAGAAAAATTGCCTTCACTCTCTCCGGAGCGCTGGTCGTACTCGGAAGCGTCGCCCTGATTCAGATCGTTCGTGGTCATGCCAATATAGGCGTGGATTTTTCGGGTGGAACACTCTTGCAGTACAAAACCGAACAGCCGTTCTCCCTTGAAGAAGTACGCCGCACTCTCACCACCAACGGAGTTGTCGGCTTTGATCTGCAGGAGGTGACCAATGAAAATCGGCTTATTGTAAAAATTAAAAAATCAGAAGAAAAGGTAGGCGATTTGGGTAATCAAATCACTGACCTTCTTGTTAAGGAACAAGTCGACAAAGGATTTTCGCTGGAAAGCAGGTCAGAAATTGGTGCTTCTGTCTCTGCTGATCTCCGCAGCAAGGCGATCATTTCCATCTTGCTCTCCATGCTCGGCGTCATTCTTTACCTGGCTTTTCGGTTCGATTTCCGTTTTGGGCTGGCGGCCACCGTGGCCACCATTCATGATGTTCTTGCCGTGGTTGGCATTTGCTGGCTGTTTGACAAGGAAATCAACCTGCTGATGGTAACCGCATTGCTCACTTTAGCAGGATATTCACTCAATGACACCGTCGTCATTTTTGATCGGATCAGGGAAAATATGTATCCCGACAAGGATGCTTCATTTTTTGAAATCATTAACGACAGTATCAACCAGGTGCTGGGTCGATCAATCATGACCGGCATGAGCGTGTTGTTTTGCCTTGTTTCGTTATTTTTCTTTGGTGGCGCCACACTTCACGATTTTTCATTTGCCCTGCTTGTCGGCTTGGTTGTGGCCTTATATTCCTCTGTCTTTGTTGCCAGTCCAATATTGACCATGAAATGGAGGGCCGCGTCGTGATTCCGCAGGATCTGCCGGAGCACTTCCACCCCGTCACCGCTGATCGGCCGCTCGGTTTCGTCTGTCATCCGGGGGTCCCCTGTTTCACCGAATGCTGCCGTGAACTGGATCTCGTTCTCAGCCCGTACGACGTGCTACGCTTGAGAAAACGGCTGCAACTTACCTCCGGCCAGTTTCTTGACCGCTTTGTGATTGTCGAATGGGATCCAAGCCTGATCTTCCCCACCTGTTCGCTCACCATGGTGGACGATGGACGGGCTTCCTGCGTGTTCGTTCGCGAAACGGGCTGTTCGGTCTACACCGATCGCCCCGGAAGTTGCCGTGCCTACCCCCTCGGCCGCGGTGCATCGCTTGGCGAAAACGGCGTCGCATGTGAATCGCTGGTGCTTGTCCGCGAACCCCATTGCCGTGGATTCAACGACTCCTGCCCCCAAACGATCGATGCCTATCTGGATGATCAGGGGTTGGCACCCTACAGTAGATTCAACGACGCCCTCCTACCCCTGGTCCAGCACCCTCGTGTTCGGGACGGTTCGTTTATCCCGACTCGGTATCAGCTCGACCAGTACATGCTTGCCCTGTACGATCCGGATCAGTTCCGTCGGCAGATGAATGAAGGCCGGATTGCCCTGCAGCGGCCCCTGACCCCGGCGCAACTGGCCGGCCTGACCGGTGACGACGAACAACTGCTCCTGCTGGCCATCCGCTGGCTGTTGCAGGAATTGTTTGGCGAATAGGGGAGAGCCCAAGCCAATGGTCCTTTCCCCGGCCGCCACCGAACTGCTCGAGCAACTCAGACCTATCAGCCGCTTTTTCTGCGAGACTGAAGGAGGCTCACACGGTCCCGACCACAGCGAACGGGTCCTGCACACTGCCCTCGCCATCGGTCACCGGATGGAAGGACGCCTCGATGTTCTAGCCCCGGCGGCCCTGCTCCATGACATCGGCCGGCGCGAGGAGAGTTTAAGCCGCGGCCGTGTCTGCCATGCCGAATACGGTGCCACCCTGGCGGCGCCACTGCTGCGCGATCTCGGCTACAGCGCCCGGGACATCGCCGCCATCTGCCACTGTATTCGCACCCATCGTTATCGAAGCGGACTCCGACCGGAATCGCTGGAAGCGAAGATTCTCTACGATGCCGACAAACTCGACTCCATCGGCGCCATCGGCATCGGCCGGGCCTTCCTGTTTGCCGGTCAGATCGGCGCCCGTCTTCACAACCCGGGAACGGATCCCGCCACAACCACCCCGTACTCGCTGGAAGACACCGCCTACCGTGAATTCCGCATCAAGATGTCCCGTGTCCGCTCGCGGATGCTCACACCGGTTGGTCGCGAGATGGCTGAGGTTCGCCACGCCTTCATGCAAACTTTCTTTGACCAGCTGACCCGCGAAACGGGCAACCTGATACCCCAAGACGCCCTATAAGCCATGCTCAAATTGGTTGTTTTCGATTGCGACGGTGTCATGTTCAGTTCCAGGGAATCGAACAGGCGCTATTATAACCACCTTCTTCAGGCCTTCTCCTGTCCGCCGATGGACGAAGAAGAACTCAACTATGTGCACATCCACAACGTTCACAATTCGGTTGCCCATATATTCCGGCACCACCGCCACATCGCCCCGGAAGCGATCGACGCCTACCGCCGCCGCCTCGACTACACCCCCTTCCTCGGGTACATGATCATGGAGCCTGATTTGCTGCCTTTTCTGGAGCACATCAAGCCCCGCTATCACACCGCCATCTCCACCAACCGGACCGATACCATGGAGACCATCCTCGATCGATTCGAGTTGCGTCCCTGGTTCGACCTGGTGGTCACCGCGCTCAGCGCTCCGCGCCCCAAGCCGGCACCGGATGGTTTGTTGATGATCCTGAACCACTTTCGGGTCCGGGCTGAAGAGACTATCTATATCGGTGATTCGGAGATCGATGAGGAGCACTGCGCCGGAGCCGGAGTTGACCTCATCGCCTTCCGAAACACCACCCTTTCGGCCCGTTATTATGTGAACGATTTTTCAAGCATTGTCGACCTGCCCCCTTTTCAGGTGATCGGGGCAGGCGGGGGGAGGGAGGGGGAGTTATCTCTGTGAACGATGGTGGTCCCGGCTCCGTTGCCATACCGGAGAAGCGACCTTTCATTGTTGGTTGCAGCCGGCCCATGTGGTTCAGCCATGCCGGTTATTCGCCTTCGTCGAGGCGGCGCAGCCCTTCCATGAGGATCATCATGAAATCTCCGATTTCACGGGTCTTCATCAATGCATCCGGCAAGCCGGGAATGAAGTGGAAGGTGCCGTTTTTCTGGGACAACATCGCGTAGATGGCTTCCTGATTGTCAAAATCTTCATAGCGGGCGGCGAGCAGCCCGCCTTCCCTGAAGGTCACCCTGGCTGAACCATTGTCGAACTCAAGAATGAGTCGCCCGGTTTTTTGATGCATGTGGAAAACCTGGAGCAACTCGGCCGGCACGATCGCCTCGATCTGGCCACTGATCACCGACGCCGGGTTTTGCGCAAGTGCAGCGGCGTGTTTGCCGGCATGACCGACAACCGGTTTGTCGGTCAGCTTGAATTTAATCAGCCCGGTGCAGCCGCCGCAGGTGAACACGATGTCCCGCTGTTGGGCAAACCGGGTGGCCGCATGGGGCATCAGGGAAAACAGCAGCCCTGTCAATTCCCGCACCAGGATCAGGCAGGAAGAGCGTCCAAGCGGCAGTTCCACCGCCTTGTCGGTCAGAAGAAAGCATTCGTCCTGAATGTAGAACGGGCAGTTTCTGACATTGGTGATTTCAAAGGCGGCTTGAAAATTCTTCATCAACCTCAAGGGAGTCGGTGGTTCGTCTGCTGATACCAGTGTACACGTCAAACGTTTCACGCTCAAACGATTCTTCTCCTGTCTTCCCTTGATGGAACTTTTTCAGCCCGCTGAGAAAGGTCGCTTGTCTCGCCCAAATAAATACTATACAATTCCTACCAAAGTGATTTCACGAACCTGCACCCGGTCACCAGTTCACGCACCCGACAGGATTGGACGCTGACCGGAAGCTTCACCCATCCGTTTGCCGCCACAGGTTACCTTTATGGCCATGGGTTCACAGCAGATTGCTGATGATTACGCACAACTCAAGGATCTCCTCGAGTTGTATCCCAACATATCGATAGTTAACACCGAAGGCCAACCGCCGGACAATTACGAAATTGAATACTCCTTGCGTGGCTACGTCAAGCAGAACGATTCCAACGTGACCATCGGCCAACGCCATCGGGTTCGGATCAGCCTGCCGTTCGGGTACCCCCATTTCGCCCCGATTGCCAAACCCCTGACGCCGATTTTTCATCCCGATATCGATCCGGGCGCCATTCGCCTCGCTGATTACTGGCAGCACAACCCCTCGCTGCCCGATCTCGTCCTGCACATCGGGGAGATGATCTGCGGCAATATCTACAACCTAACAGACCCGTTCAACCAGGAGGCCGCCGACTGGTATGCTCGCCAGAAGAAACGGTTACCCCTTGACACGATCAGTATCGTCGACGTCGAAGAGAATGATTCCAGTCTCGATTCTCTCGTCGACGACACCTTTGCCTCGCTCGGATTGGAAAACGATTCCTTTTTGGAATCCGAGAAAACACTCGATACTTCCGACATCGACCATATCCGCGATCTTGTCGCTCAGAACAAAATTTTCACCGCCAACAAGCTCCTTACTGAACTCCCCGAAACTGTCACCTTTCCCGATCGGGAAGATCTCCAACAACAGATCGGCAATGTTCTTCGCAAAACTGACCAATTGTTCAAGCTGGCCGAACAGCTTGAGGATCTGGCCAAGTATGACGAAGCCAT
>JAUWAH010000055.1 GCA_030602145.1 Desulfobulbus sp. | reverse complement strand
GACCTTTGACAATCTTTTTCCTTGCAATGTCCCAACCTTCGTCAACTTGCCCTCACCCATCGGCCTGCTTTCGAATCCATGTGCCGATTCGAGACCCCTCTGCCTTGCGAAGAGACGCAATCGCGCCTGCGGACACATCTTTGGTTGACGTGCCTGCCTTTGCGCCTTATTTTTGCATCCTAACCCTCATTTTTTCCGCCAGCGGGAAGGAACTTTTTCAATGTGTAGGAGGCTTGAATGTTCGAAGTCACAGCACTTGCTGTAAATAATCTCAAAGCCTATCTGGAGCAGAACAAGATCAGTTCTGCGATTCGCATCGCCCTGATGCAGGGTGGGTGAAGCGGCCCATCCCTGGGCTTGGCTCTGGATGAGCCAAAAGAGAGCGACAAGACGTATGAGGAAGGCGGTCTGAAATTTCTTGTGGACGAAGGTCTGCTAGAGAGATGCGGGACCGTCAAGGTTGATTTCATTGAGGCCGGTTACCGGTCCGGCTTTTCCATCACCTCGGCCAATCCCCTTGGTGGCGGCAGTTGTTCAACCGGTTCATGCGGGGGATCGTGCGGCTGATTGAGTCGTTGCCCCCCTCCGGCTTTATCAACCCCTTGCCTGGCCAGGCAAGGGGTTTTTTCTTGTCCGATTTTCGAAAACACCCCCTGTTCGTGCCAAAATCTTGACCCGTCCGTTTTCAATCTTATCTTCTCCCCCGAAAGAATGAATCAACCCCCTGCCTGAATGATATCAGCGCCAGGGAAGGAGAGAAGACATGCAACTGGACAAGTTCACCCTCAAATCCCAGGAGGCCATCCAGGCCGCCCACCAGTTGGCCCAGAACAACGGCAACCAGGAAATCCAACCAGAACACCTGCTCAAGGCCATCCTTGAGCAGCCCGAAGGCGTGGTGGTGCCGGTGCTCCAGAAAATGGGGGTCACGCCGAGCATCATCCTGAGTGAAACCAATCAACTGATCAATGCCCTGCCCAAGGTGAGCGGCGCGGGCGCGGGCCAGACCTATGCCTCGACGGCGTTCAGGAATCTGCTGGATCAGGCATTCAAGACCGCCGCCAACATGCAGGACGAATATGTCAGCCAGGAGCATCTGTTCCTGACCATGCTGGCCGACCGGTCGCTGAAGGCAAGCGGCATGCTTGGCCGGCACGGTGTCACCGGCGACGGGTTTCTCAAGGCACTCATGACCGTGCGCGGCAATCAGCGGGTCACCGACCCCTACCCGGAAGACAAATACCAGGCCCTGGAGAAATACGCCCGCAACCTCACCGATGTGGCCCGGCGGGGCAAACTCGACCCGGTCATCGGCCGGGACGAGGAGATCCGCCGTATCATCCAGGTCCTGTCGCGGCGCACCAAGAACAATCCGGTGCTGATCGGCGAGCCGGGCGTGGGCAAGACAGCCATTGTCGAGGGATTGGCCCAACGGATCGTCAACGGCGACGTGCCCTCAACCCTGAACGGCAAGCAGGTGATCGCCCTTGACCTCGGTTCACTGGTGGCCGGCGCCAAATACCGGGGCGAGTTCGAGGACCGACTCAAGGCGGTCCTCAAGGAGGTGGAAAACCGGGCCGGCGAGATCATCCTGTTCATCGACGAGATCCACACCCTGGTGGGCGCCGGTGCGGCCGAAGGGTCCATGGACGCCTCCAACATGCTCAAACCGGCCCTGGCTCGGGGCGAACTGCACTGTGTCGGCGCCACCACCCTGGACGAGTACCGCAAATACATCGAGAAAGACGCGGCCCTCGAACGCCGTTTTCAACCGGTCCTGGTCCAGGAGCCGAGCGAGGAGGACACCATCGCCATTCTGCGCGGCATCAAGGAGAAGTACGAGGTGCACCACGGCGTGCGCATCCAGGATGCGGCCACCGTGGCCGCGGTCACCCTTTCCAACCGCTACATCACCGACCGCTTCCTGCCCGACAAGGCCATCGACCTGATCGACGAAGCCGCCTCCCGGCTGCGTATCGAGATCGACTCCATGCCCACCGAAATCGATCAGTTGGAGCGAAAGAAGATCAAGCTGGAGATTGAGCAGGAGGCCCTGAAAAAGGAGAAGGACCCGGCCTCCAGCGAGCGTCTGGCCAAGGTGCGGGAGGATCTGGCCAACCTGGACGACTCGCTCAAGGCCATGAAGGGTCAGTGGACCCTGGAAAAGGACATCATCCAGTCGATCCGCGACATCAAGGCCAAGATCGACCAGGCCCACATGGAGGAGCAGCGGGCCGAGCGGGCCGGCGAACTGAGCAGGGTGGCAGAGATCCGCTATGGCCGCATCGTCCAGCTCAACAAGGAACTGGAGGCGGCCAATGCGCGATTGAGCGAGATCCAGCAGCAGCACCAGATGCTCAAAGAGGAAGTGTCCCCCGAGGATATCGCCTCGGTGGTGGCCAAGTGGACCGGCATTCCGGTCGACAAACTCCTGGAAGGCGAAAAGGAGAAGCTGGTCCATGCCGAGGATGCGTTGGCCGGCCGGGTGATCGGCCAGAAGGAGGCCATCGGCGCCGTGGCCAACGCGGTGCGCAGAGCCCGGGCAGGTTTGCAGGATCCGGACCGGCCGCTGGGCAGTTTCATCTTCCTGGGGCCCACCGGTGTCGGCAAGACCGAGCTGGCCCGCAGCCTGGCCGATTTCCTGTTCGACTCCGAGCAGGCCATGATCCGCATCGACATGTCCGAGTACATGGAAAAACACTCGGTGGCCCGGCTGATCGGCGCCCCTCCGGGCTACGTCGGTTATGACGAGGGCGGCATGCTCACCGAGGCGGTCCGGCGGCGACCCTATTCGGTCATTCTCCTCGATGAGATCGAAAAGGCCCATCCGGATGTGTTCAACGTCCTCCTCCATGTCCTTGACGATGGCCGGATGACCGATGTCAAGGGAAGGACGGTGGACTTCAAGAACACCATCCTGATCATGACCTCGAACCTCGGCAGCCATATCATCATGGAGATGGCCCAGACCGATCCCGAGACCATGCGGCGGCAGATCGACGACCTGCTCCATCGCCAGTTCAAGCCGGAGTTCCTGAACCGCATCGACGAGATCATCACTTTCCATGGGTTGAGCCGCGACGATCTCTCCGCCATTGTCGACATCCAGATCAGGCGGATGGCCAAGCGGCTGGCCGAGCGCAAGTACAAGGTAACCCTCACCAAGGAGGCCAAGCAACTGCTCGTTGATATCGGCTACGACCCTGCCTTCGGCGCCCGGCCGTTGAAGCGGGCGATTCAGCGTCATATCGAAGACCCCTTGGCACTGGAGATCCTGGAAGGTCGCTTCGCCGAGGGAGATCACATCCGCATCGACCGGGGCCAGGACCACCGCCTGACCTTTACCCGCCGGTGAACAAGCCCGGTTGTGCGCGGCCCCGGCTCCGGGGCCGCGCAAACAAGTCTTTCAAAAAAAATCCTCTTTGAGTACATTCATGGACATGGCGGCTGGAATCGGCAGCCGCGACAGGGGACCCGAATCCCGCAACCGGTTGTTGCAGAGACTCCGGCATGTCAATTATCCCATTGCTTTACCTCTGGCATCCTTCCCGAACAGGTCCGCCCACTCCGCTTACGCCCCGGCAACCTCATGGGGAAAGCTCCCAGGCGCCACTGCACGCCCTGGTCGGCGCGGTCCTCCTGGCTATCCTGGTGATCGGCGCAACGCTCCTCCCCGGACGTCTTCTGGCTCAATCCCCTGTCACCGTCAACCTGACCGGTGAACTCACCGACAGTCAACGGACCAATATCTTAAGCCACCTCTCCCTGACCAGGGTGCACGACGATGTGTCCGAAGCCTTCTTTGCCCTCCTGGTCCGTAAAGCCAGGCTGGAAACCGCCAGGGCCCTGGAACCTTTTGGGTACTATCGGCCCGAGATCACCATCAATCATCAACGTCGCAACCGTGGCTGGCTGGTCGAGCTGACCGTAGCCACCGGCCCGCCGGTCACCGTCGACGAGGTGCGCATCGCCCTCATCGGAACCGGCGAACGGGACGAGAGCCTTCGGGAGGCGGTGCGCCGCTTTCCGCTCCGCCGGGGCGACGTCCTTGATCATCAGATCTATGAACAGGGCAAGGACACCCTGATAGGCGCCGCCCTTGAGCGTGGTTTCCAGCGGGCCGCCTTCCGCGACAACAGGGTGGAAATCAGCAGACAATCGCTCACCGCCAGCCTGCTCCTCAACCTCGAGACCGGCCCACGCTACCAATTTGGCCCCCTGACTTTCGAGGCCGACTTCATCGACCACGATCTGCTGCGGAAGATCGCATCGGTCCGCGAAGGGGACCCCTTTTCCCCCAGGTCCCTGACCAGGCTGCGGCAATCGATGTTCAACGCCAACTATTTCCAAACCGTGGACGTGGTCTACGATCTCGACCAAGCCGATGCCGCCCGGGTACCGGTTACCGTTGTCCTGACCCCCAACCTGGCCCATCGCTACGGCGTCGGGTTGGGATACGGCACCGACACCGGTTTCCGGACCACCCTCGAGTACACCAACCGCCACCTCAACCGGCATGGTCACCAGTTGGATGTGCAGTTGCGGCCGGCGGAACGGAAGAGCAACCTGAGCGGCACCTACACCATCCCGATCGGCGACCCCAGGAAGGATCGACTGACCCTGATCGGGAAATATGAAACCGAGGAGTTTGACGCCACCGACACCAAAACGTTGAATGCGATCATCAGCCACGATCACTTCCGGGATTGGGGCGAGTATTCCACCTTCCTTCAGTTCATCGACGAACGGTACAGCACCGGCCAGGATTCGGATCAGGACGCCCTGTTCATCCCCGGCATCAAGGGCAGTGTCTTCTGGGCCGACGACCGCATCGCCACCAAAAGGGGCATCCGCTTCACCGGCACCCTCACCGGCAGCGAGGAGAACATCCTCGCCGACACCTCCTTTCTCCAGGCCACGCTCCGCACCAAGGCGATCTACTCGTTTTTCGACGACTGGCGCTGCATCGGCCGGGGTGAAATCGGCACCACCCTGGTCGACGACATCTACGACCTGCCGCCCACCCTGCGTTATTATGCCGGCGGCGACCAGAGCGTTCGGGGATACGGCTACAAGAAGATCGGTCCGGTCGACAGCGAAGGAAACGTTCAGGGCGGCAAACATCTGCTGACCTACAGCTTCGAACTGGAACGAACGCTGTTCGATGCCTGGAGCGGGGCGATCTTCTACGACAGCGGTACGGCCATGAACGATTTTTCCGATGTCTCCCTCAGTTCCGGCGCCGGCGTGGGCGTTCGCTGGAATGGCGTGTTCGGCCAGATCCGTCTGGACGTGGCCAGGGCGCTCGACGAGGAGGGATCCTGGCGTATCCACTTCACCATGGGAGCTGACCTCTGATGCGTCTCTGGAGCCGTCGCAGCCTTGTGCTCTGCATCCTGCTGATCCCGATCCTGCTGCTGTGCCTCGTCGCCACCCCTGCCGGCTTGCGCGGCCTGCTGGCGGTCGGCAATCGGCTGACCGCGGACATTCTCACCATCGGCTCCGGTTCGGGCTGCCTCCTCGGCACGGTGATCCTGCACGATATCCGCTATGACGACGGCATCGACACCGTCACCATCGACCGCCTGGAAATCGCATGGGAGCCGCTCAGGCTTTTGAGCGGTGATATCCGACTTCGCGAGGTCAAAGGTGCCGGTGTCCGAGTGCTCTTGGGTGAAAGCGGCGGCGAAACCGTCCTGTCGCCGTTCTCCATGCCGATCGATCTGTTCATGGAGACGATGACGGTCAACGGTGTCGCCATCTTGGCCGATGATCAGGAATTGTGGGCCATCCGAACGGCGACTGTGGACAACCTTGCCTTCCAGGGCCAAACCATGACCGTCGCCACCCTGGCCGTGGAGAGCGAGCCGCTCACCATCACGGCAGGGGGCCAGCTTCGGACCGCAGACGATTACCCTGTGGAGATAACCACCACCGCGCGTTTCCAGGCCGAAGGGTTCACTTCCGTCACCGTCCAAGGGACGATCAAAGGTGCACTCAACGCCCTGCACATCGAAGCCGAAGGTGGTGCGCCTGTCCCGGCACAGCTCAGCGGACGACTCGACAACCTCCTCGGCGCCACCTCCTGGCGGGTTCGCCTGGAAAGCCAGCAGCTCACCCCGGCCGAAATCAACACCAAATGGCCCACGCAGCGATTCACCAACCTGATTGTCGAAGGCCACGGCAGCCTGGAGGAGTACTTTCTCGACCTGGGTGGCCAAGTCGACCTGCCGCCCATGCCCCAACCAAGCACCTTTACCGCCCAACTCGAAGGCAACGGAGACGGCCTCGCTGTCAAGAACCTGCATCTCGGCCAAGGGAAAGGTCGCCTTGCCGCCCGGGGAGCGCTGACCTGGTCCCCGACCTTTTCCTGGCAGGCTGAAATCAATGCGACCCATCTGGACCCATCCTTGCTGGCAAGCGACTGGCCCGGTGACCTTACCGCAGCGCTCACGACTTCCGGCCGTTCCGCCGCCCTCGGCCTTGCCGCCTCCGTCCATCTTACCGACCTGCGGGGAACCCTGCGCGGTTATCCCCTGTCCGGAAAGGGGTGCATCGATCTTGACGGCTCAACGCTCCGCATTCCCAACCTGGCTGTGCAGAGCGGTGGTTCCTCGCTGCGGATCAATGGCACCGCTGCCGAACAACTCGATCTCACCCTGCTCCTTGATTCGACAAGCCTTGCTGAACTGTGGCCGGGAGCCCGTGGCTCTGTCCAGGCTCGGGGCCACCTGACCGGTCCCCGCTCCTCACCGCAATCCACCTTGAGCCTGACCGGCAGCAAACTGGGGTTGGACGAGGGCAACATCAAGACACTGCGTGCCGAAGCCCGGGGAAGCCTGATTGGCGATGGTCCCCTGGCGGGGTCGATTCTGGCAGAAGGGATACACATCGGGGCGCTGGCCATGGAACAGATTCGGTTACAGCTTACCGGCTCTCCCGCCCGGCACAGCCTCGAACTGGTCGGCCGGGGTCCGGATCTTACCGCCGGCCTGACCCTCGATGGAGCCCTGACCGACCATCGCTGGCAGGGGACCCTTCGGCAGACATATTTCATCAGCCAGCACCATGACTCCTGGCGCCAACAGCAACCGACCCAGTTGGTCGTCGCCGCCGACACCATCGATCTCAAACCGCTCTGTCTGGCAGCCCCGTCCTCTGCCACCCTCTGCGCACATGGCTCCTGGCAAGGGGCCGACGGAACCTGGCAAACCGGTTCCACAATTTCCGCCCTGCCGCTCAGTGTCCTGCACGATGCCGGCCTGATTGCTCTGTCTCCCGGAGGACTTGTCAACCTCAACTTGGAGTTGACCGGACAGCATGCTCGTCTCCTGTCGGCCCAACTGAAGGCGACTGGCCATGAAATGTCTCTCCGTGTACCGCTGACCGACGGCGGTTCGCATCAGATCACCTGGAAAAAGAACGTCCTGGAGGCAGGCTTTGCGGCCAACCGCTTGCAGGCGATGCTGGAAAGTACCTTGACCGACGACAGCCTGCTCCGGGTCGACTGGGCGTCGACCGTCACCACCCTTGCCCCGGACGCCATCCTGCGCGCACCGATGACCGGCTCGTTTCGTTTTGCGCTCCACGATCTGCGCCCACTGGCCTGGCTGTCCGATCAGATGATTCTTCCGACCGGCTCTCTGCAAGGACAAGGCAGACTGAGCGGCACCCCCGCCACCCCCGTGTTCAACGGTGATCTGGAATTGCTCGACGGCGCTGCGGAAATTCCACCCCTCGGCATCACCCTCTCTCCGCTTGCCATCAAGATAAACGGCGATGCCAACAACGTTCACCTGGCAGCGACAGCCCATTCCGGATCAGGCACTCTCAGTGCGGGCAGCACGCTGCACCTTGATCGTCTCGCCACAGGTCCCCATACGCTCAAAATCACCGGTGAGGGCTTCCAAGCCGCCCGCCTTCCCGGCCTTGAACTCGACATTACGCCTGATCTTCAGATGGAGATGGGCTTGAACAGGATCGAGGCCCGAGGCACGGTCACCATACCCCGTGCCCGGCTGACCTCCATCGATTTCAACCAGGCCATCGCCCCGTCCGGCGATATGGTCGTTATTGACGATCCACAGCCCGATTCCCCGATGGTTGCCCAGGCGCTCCATGCCGACATCACCGTCATTGCCGGCGACGATGTGCGCGTCGATGCGCACGGATTACGTGGTACGATAACCGGCAGACTAGCCATCAAGAGCCAACCCGGCAGACCACCGCTGGGCAATGGCACGCTCAGCGTCCACAAGGGCTCATTCACCGTGTACGGCCGTCGCCTGGGCATCGATCTCGGCCGCCTGCTTTTCAGTGGCGGACCGCTGACCAACCCGGGCATCGAACTGCGCAGTGAACGAAAGACCGCCAGGACGACCTCCGGTGTCATTGTCGACGGCTTCCTCCAACGCCCGGAAATGCATTTTTACTCCACCCCGGCCATGGAGCAATCGGCCATTGTTACCCATCTCCTGGAATCAACCGCCATCGGGGGAGAAACCCGCGATGACGTCGGTGTCATCGGCACAGCCGCCGACAAGATCGGATTGGGGGGTATGGTTCCCTACCTGCAAGGGGTGAAGAAACTCACCATGATCGACGAAATCAAATTGGAGGCCGGCGACGAATCCGATTCGTACTCACTGGTTTTCGGCAGTTGGCTGACCCCTGATTTTTATGTGAGTTACGGCAAGGATCTTGTCAATGAATCCGCAAGCTTCAACACGCGCTACACCTTGGGCAAGGGTTTCTCCTTTCTGACCGAAACCGGCCCAGCCCATAGTGGCGGCGACATCATCTATACATTTGAACACTGAACGGCCAAAGCCTCCATGAGCGTACCAAAAGGGCGCCTGGCCTTGCGCCCTTGCCTTTTGATTGCCTTTGCGCTAGTTTTTATGCCTCAGGCTCTTTTACATTGTTTGCACATTCAACATCCACACTGGTGCCCAAATGGCTGAAAACATAGAAGATTTAACAGTAAACTATGAAGAGGACGGCATTTTGGTTGTCCAGGAAATCGACAAGGAAATCCTCTCCAGAGGATCATGGACAACCATTCTCTTCCGCTATCGCGACTTCGACAAAACCACCCAGCAGTACGGACCAGACAAGTTCACCATCCGACGGTACCAGAAGAGAAACGGCCTCTATCAAACAAAGGCCAAGTTTAATATTTCCTCCACTGCCCAGGCGGAAAAGATTATAGAAACCCTTTCCCGCTGGCTGCCACCGAAAGAATAAGGTGAGACCTTCCTGTTGCCCGTTTTTTTGTCTCTGGTTTTCCGTCATTGTTTCGGCAAGCAGCTAAGAAATCACCATGCCAACCGTTCAATCCGCATTATTTCGATTGACACCCCTGGTCTCTATCAG
>JAUWAH010000393.1 GCA_030602145.1 Desulfobulbus sp. | reverse complement strand
TAGGATCATAAAGTCGGCAAGGAGGCAAGGGGGGAAACCGAGGGGACTGTCCGGAAGAGCTTGGTGTGCAAGGCATAGACTGCGAAAACGGCTGCTTGATCAGGTGCGTGGTGTGCGGCCACCTTCCCCCGGTTCAGGCCGGTGTCGCCAGCTTGAGGCCGATGAGGCCGGCGACGATCAGAGCGACGCTGATGAGCCGGGGTGCATTGACCGGCTCGCCGAACAAAACGATCCCCAGGATGACGGTGCCGACGGCGCCCACCCCCACCCAGACAGCGTAGGCGGTGCCCACGGGCAGCGACTTCATGGCCATGCCCAGCAGCCACAGACTGATGATCATTGCCACGACAGTTCCCACCGTGGGCCACAGGCGGGTGAACCCTTGGGTGTATTTCAATCCGATGGCCCAGCCGGTCTCGAACAGGCCGGCGACCAGAAGAATTATCCATGCCATGGTGTCTTCCTTTAAAAGGTGTGTGGTGCCGGAGCATTCCGGGTCAACGGTACCAGAGAGTCGGTGTTCCCCACATCCGCCTTGAACTGGCGGGTGGAGTCTTCGCCGAGAGCGATTTGGGAGAGGCGGGTTTTGGGGGGTCATGGCGCGTTCCTCCGCCTGGCGGTGCGCAGGCGGTAAAGGCGCTCGGTGAAACCGCCTTCGTTTTCAAAATCGTTCGCCAACCGTTCGACCTGACGGTCAAGGAGAGAACAGGCCACCGTCAGCAGGGTCAGTGCGGCGTTGGCGGAGAGTTCGGGGTGGGTTTTGGTGGACAGGGTGGACGCTGTGGACTCAGTGGACAACGGCTCGGTTTCCACGTTTTGTCCACGCTGTCCATTCTGTCCACTATGTCCACTTTTCTTGGCCACCCCCACCACCCATCCCGCCACCTCATCGGCGGTCTGGCAGCGTCGGTCGATCAGCGCCTGTCGGAGCGGGTTCTCCCGCTCCCACTGCGCCAGCCCCCGCTGCCGCAAAAAATCCTCATAGTCGAGCTTCAGTTCCTCCAGACTGGCGCGGGCTACCTGCGTCAGCTTCAGCTCAGTCTTCTTCGAGGTCGCCGAAGCCTGGGAACCCTCGGCGATGTTCTGCACGCCCGACCGCGCCGCCTGAACCATCTGGTCCCGCGTGCGGCTGAACTTGTCGATATAGCGGTCGCAAAACCGAACCGTCACATCGTACACCAACTGCGCCACCTGAAAACTCTTCAGCTTCCGGTACCCGCCATGTTTGGGGATCAGCTCAGACATGCCCCCTCCTCCTCTCTTCTTCGCTCACACAGGCCGCCATCAGCACACCACCTCAACGATCGGGACCTCCCAGCAGGCGCCAATACACTTTGCCCGGAAATCCGTGTCCGCCACGTCTTCCCGGTATCGCTGTACCATGGCGACGACCCGAACCTCCTTGACCGCATCCAGCCGGCCGGCCCATTCGGCCTGGGCCTTGTGCGACAATCTGGCCACGGACAGGCCATCATCATGCACCAACTCCACCTGATTGTGCCGAACTTCGACATGCAGCGCATCCCCTGCCTGGAGGTCAGCCAGGGCCAGACGGGCAGGGTGCCGCTCCGGCTTCAGGCCGGCAAAATCGATGAAGAGATCTTCCAGGCCCAGCAGGTGATAGGTGCGTGGCGGCCTGCCGGCGTCGCCTGACGGAGCAAGGGTGCGGCGGATCAGGAACTCTCCGTTCAGCCGGCTGAGATGGGGATGGTCCAGAGCGGCCAGCGAAAAGAGGTGCAGCGTCTCCCGGGCCCGCGACATCGAGACGTAATACAACCGCCGTTCATCCTCGATGTTGGATCGGGCGCCTGTCTGCCAACTGTCGCCGAGGATGAACACATGGTCGAACTCAAGCCCCTTGACCGCATGCGCCGTGGCCAAAAACAGGCCGTTGCCCATGTTCTTCGACCGGCCCTGTTCGGTGAGCGCCTCGATGAGATATTCGGCAATGACCGGCACCGGCTGGGGAATGTTGTCGGTTTCCTGCCGCCAGTCGAGCAGGATCCTGGTCAGGTTCTCGCGCCATATCGTCGCCAAGGGACAGAGGTGCTCAAGCATAGTCAGCAGTTCGTCGCCGGAGCGCATCTGGGTGGGCATGCCGCGCAACCGGTCCAGCAGCCGCCCGTTTTCCCGGATGCGGCTCAATCCGGGGAACCCGCCATGGCGGCCCCAACATAGGCTGACGGGCATCCCCCGGTCCTCGCAGGCGGAGCGAACGGGGTCGAGATCCTTCCATTCTCGGGCCAACACGGCGCAGTGACCAAGATCGACAGGTCCGCACTCGCCCAGGCGGCGCAGTTCTTCGAGCAGCGCCGCAGCCTGCATGGCGGCATCGGCCACCTCAAGGATCTGCACCTTGCCCTGACCGATCGGATCGCGCATCTGCCAGTTGCCGCCGGGCGGCAGGTTCTGCCTGGCTGTGTTGATCCGGATCGGATGGCCGGTCTTCATCCGGTCACGATTGCCTCCGATCAGGCAGTTGGCCGCCGCGATGATGTTGGCGGAAGATCGATAGTTTTCGACCAGGTAATGGAGGTCGGCATTGTAGTCCTGGCGGAATTTCCTGATGAACTCGATGCTGGCGCCGCGAAACCGGTAGATATTCTGATCATCGTCGCCGACGGCGAGGATGGCCATGTCCCGCTCCCCTTCCGCACCCTTTATCCCGGCCAGCAACGACACCAACGCATACTGGGTCGCATCGATATCCTGGTATTCATCGACCAGGATATGGCTGAACCTGCCGATCAGCGCCAGGTCCGGCGGGATGTCCCCAAGCCCCACCACGTCGGTCTCGCCCCGCAACAGGTCGATGGCATCGAGGATCAGCCGGGCAAAGTCAATCTCCTCCCGCGGGCCCTGCTGGCCACGGACGAGCAGGGATCGACCCGTCAGGCGAAGCGCCAGGCCGTGGAAGGTCAGGAGGGTGACGCCCGCCATGTCGTCGCCGACCAGATCGTGGAGCCGTTGCCGCAGACCGAGGATGGCGCTGCGGTTGTAGCACAGCACCAAAATGGACCTCGGCTTGATGCGGTTGACCCGGAGGAGATGGGCGACCCGGTGGGCGACTACGCGGGTTTTGCCGGCACCGGGGCCGGCGAGGATCAGGATGTTGTTCTCCTGGCCGGCGGTGACGATGCTCTCCTGGTCGGGGTTGTGCAGATCGTCGACGATCCGTTGATAGGACTGATCGCTGGTCGCCCGTTCGAGGAACCCATCCCTGCCCGGAAAGTACCGCCT
>JAUWAH010000427.1 GCA_030602145.1 Desulfobulbus sp. | reverse complement strand
CGCAGCCGTTCAAGGTCGGCTGCCTGCACCAACACCCGGTACTTGAAGCGGAGAAAATCAAAGTTGTCGACCGTGACGTAGGTTCTTTCAGCTTTCTGCCGGTCGAGTTCGAGCAGCGACTCCACATAGTTCAACCGTGCCTCGGGATTGGGATGGGTGAGCAGGTACTGGGGCACCTCGCTGCCCATGCTGTAGCGGGTGACACGGCGCATGGTCTTGAGCATCTCCCGCATGGCCTGGGGATCACGCTGCATCTGCTGCATCCAGCCGTAGGAGAGCCGGTCGGCCTGTTCCTCGTCCTCACGGCTGTACTGCAAATTGATACTCTGGCCGGCGGCCAGCGACCCGGTCAGCAGCCCCTGCGACAGGCCGGGTACCCCCAGGGCAAGACCGGCGATCCCGAGCAGCAGGGACAGGGCGCCGACCTTGGTGCCCTTGTCGAGGCGCTGGGCGATGTGGCGGCTGACCACATGGCCGATTTCGTGGGCCAGGACGCTGAGCAACTGATCCTCGTCGACCATGGTCTCGATCAGACCGGAATAGAAGAAGACCAGCCCGGCCGGGGCGGCGAAGGCATTGAACTGGTTGCTCTTGACCACGAAAAACCGGTACTCGAAATGCTGGGGTCCAACGGTGGCCAAGACCTTTTTGCCCAGGCCATTGATGTACTGGCTGATATCCGGATCGTCGAGGACGGGGAATTGCTTGCGGACCGAATAAAGCAGATACTCGCCGATTTTTCGTTCCTCACCGATACTCAAGGCATAGCCGTGTACCGGCAGCAGCAGGTGGGCGACAAGGGTCAAAACGGCAATGCACCGGAAGACAATGTTGTTTGCGCGCATGGCATTTCTCCGGTTAACGGATGGAGCGGTTGGTGCGTGCCGGCAATCCCGGACGCACTGTGCCAAGGTAACCCGTTCCGGGCTCCTCCGCAACCGCGGGTGTGCAGGATTCAGGCCGAACGGCGACGCCGACCCAGGCGATCAACCACCAGTGAACAGGGAAAAGTGAGGAGGAAATAGAGTACGGCAATGGTCAACCAGACCTCGATGGTCATGGAGGTCGAGGCCATCAACTGGGTGCCCTGGTAGGTCAACTCCTGAATGGAAATCACCGAAACGATGGCCGAATCCTTGATCAGGGAGATCATCTGCCCAGCCAGCGGCGGCAACACCCGGTCAAATGCCTGGGGCAGGATCACATAGCGCAGACACTGACGACGGGTCAGGCCCAGAGCCAGGCCCGCCTCCCACTGTGGTCGACCGACGGACTCGATGCCGGCCCGTAAGATCTCGGCCACATAGGTGCTCTCGATCACGGCCAGGGTGAGGGCGGCTGCAGCAAAGGCGGACACCTGCTCCGGCGGAGCCACCAGCGCGCCGATCAGCCGACGGACGGACGGCTCGGCCTCGGCGACGGCCACATTGAGGTTGAAGAGAGGGATGAGCTGGTCGGCGAGAAAAAAATAACCCAGAAAAATCGTCACCAGCGGCGGCAGATTGCGAAGCAGTTCAATGGCGGTCCGCGCCACCAGCCTCCCGTACAGGTTGCGACCGGTGCGGGCAAGGGCAAGGACAAGGCCCAAGCACAGGGCGAGGACACCGCTCCACAGACTGAGGCGCACCGTGGTCAGCAAGCCGTGGGTCAGATAGTTGGCCACCCAAAGACCGGTTGCCTCGTCACGGCGGAACAAAAATTGGGGGATCGCGGCCCAGTTCCAGTCGTAGTGCAGTTGGACGGTGATACGGTGGACCACATACACTGCCGCGCCGATCAGCAGAACAAGCAGAACGCCGTCCAATAGGGTAAATCGGCGGGATCGGGCAAACAGGTCATTCACGGGCTGCAGAGCCGATTCGACTCACCGGACCAGGGTTTGCCACTCGGCGGAATCAAACCAGTAGCGGCGACGCTCCTCGATCCAGCCGCTGCTTTGGATGTTCTCGATCCAGTCGTTCAGCACCTTGAGCAGGTCGGCATCGCCCTTGCGAACCCCCATGCAGATCGGTTCCTCCATCAACTGGTCCGGGTAGGCGATCAGCACTTCGGGGGCACGAGCAGCGGTGTGGGCCGGAAGGGGTTGGCCGGCCACCAGGGCGTGGACCCGGCCGTTCTTCACCTCCTGCACCGCAGCGGGCTCGTCGTCGAAGAGCCGCAAGGCGGCCTTGGGGAACCGCGTCTTGGCGGCCAGGGCGGCGGTCGAACCGAGGCGTGCGGCCAGGGTGATGCCGTTCCGGTTGAAGTCATCCAGGGCAAATCCCCCGGTCAGTTTACGGTTGGCCAGCACGCCTTGGCCGGTGAAGTAGTAGGGGCGGGTGAAGTCGATTTTGAGACTGCGCTCGGGCGTGGCGGTCATGCCGCCAATGATGACGTCAAACTTGGCCGCGATCAACGAGGGGATGATCCCGGACCATCTGGTGGGCACGAATTCGACCCTGACCCCCAAGTCATCGGCCAACTTGGTGGCGACATCAATCTCGAAACCGATCAACCCGCCCTTCTTATCCTTCATCGCCCAGGGGACAAACACATCGAGGCCGACGCGCAGCGCGCCACGCCGCATGATTTGGGCGACGGTTCCCTCGTCCTCACGATTCACTGGAGACTCGCTGGCCTGAATGAGCGTCGCCGACAGCACCATGACGCAGACAAACAACGATTGGATGATCTTCTTCAACATCGTCACCTCTATGGGCATGGCAAAAATTGGTGATAACAGGGGGTTGTTTGATGCAGAGTTGTTGATCGTCTCCGACCCCCAAACCGAAGAAATGCCGGTGCATTACACGAAATTTCTTGCTCAGGATCAGAAGAACGGCAACTTTTTTTCTGTATTTTTAAACCGACAGGCCAAGTCAAAAATTTCACATTGTGCTCAGGGTTTCAAGGTTAGTCAAAAGAATAGGTGCTAGGATGAC
>JAUWAH010000324.1 GCA_030602145.1 Desulfobulbus sp. | reverse complement strand
CGCTGGCGGGTTGTTCCGCGGCCGGGTCCAGGGCCGGAAATTAAAGGGTGAAGGTGGTACCCCGGGCGCTTTCGCCGGTCAACCGGTTCTCGCCGCCGTAGCCGCGCAGGCTGCCCAGCACCACGGCCAGTCCCAGGCCGGTACCCTTCCCGCGCGGCTTGGTGGTGAAATAGGGGTCGAAGATTTTGGCGATGGTGGCCTGGTCCATGCCGTGGCCACTGTCCTCGATGCGCAGCTCTTGATAGAGACCGGGTGGAACAGAGAGATCGGCGGACTGGTTGATACCGACGGCCACGGTCTCCAGGTGAAACCGCAGGCAACCGCCCTTGTCCTCCATGGCATGAAAGGCGTTGGTGGCCAGATTCATGATCACCTGATGCAGTTGGGTTGCGTCGGCCATCACCCGGGGTCCGCCTTCGGGCAGATTACACTCGACGTCGATGGTGGCCGGCAGGGTCGGCCTGACCAGGCCGATCACCTCCCGGACGATCTCGGCGAGTGCAACCGGTTGGATCTCCTGGTCGACCTGGCGGCTGAAGGTCAGGATCTGCTTGACCAGATTGCGGGCCCGTTTGGCCGCCTCGATGATGCCCCGGCAATGATCGCGCAGGGGATCGTTGCCGGTGTTTTCAACCAGCATCAACTCAGCCCGGCCCATGATTGGCGCCAGAATGTTGTTGAAGTCGTGCGCGATGCCGCCGGCCAGGCTGCCGATGGCCTCCAGCTTCTGGGTCTGCTGGAGTTGTCGTTCAAAGGCCATGTTCTCGTTGCGCAACCGCACCTGCTCGGTGATGTCGTTAACGCTGACGATGACCTTCTGCCAGGTCTGCTCATAGCCGGCGGCAACCACCGCCCGCCGCTCGACAGTGAGCATGGCACCGGCTAGCGTCCTGTTTTCCATCACGATGTCGCTGCGCCCCTCCTTGAGGAGCGCCAGCAGTTCGTTTTTAAAGAGAAAATTCTGATCTTCGGGCAGCACGGCGGAGAGTTGGCGCAGCCCGCCGGGCGCCTGGGCTCCATAGAGGGTGCAGGCGGCCCGGTTGGCGTCGATGATCCGGACCATGGCCGCACAGCGACCAAGGCTCTCCGGATTGTCGGCGAAGAAGCGGTTGATATCGGTCACCCCTTGACTTGTCAAACGGTCGAGGAAGGTTTTGACCGTGCTCAGATCCTCCTCGAGAAGGGGAATGGGTGAGTGTTCGAAAATCAGGCGATACCGGGCCTCGGTTTCTTCCAGGGCTTTTGAAGTGTCCGATATGATCGCTTTCTTTCGTTGATTGAGGACGACCAGGGCCAGCAGTAGCAGGGCGACCAGCACCAGGCCGGTTGCAGTATAGATGTCGAAGGGCAGGGCACAGAGAAAAGAGGTCGCGCCATCCCGGTCGGTGCAGAGGGAAGGAATCGACAGGGAGACCGGCCCAGGTGCGGAAAAAGGCGGCCATCGGAACGAGGGCGTCCGGCTGGAGCAGGGAGGGGGATGCGGGCAACGCCTGAAAGCGCTGTCGATCTCGGGTGAATGATCGGACAATGATTTGGGCAACATGGTGTATCTTAGGAAGATCGTTCCAGTGATGTCAAAGGGAAAACGCAGACCGACACGCGGCGGCCGTTTGCGGTGGGGGCGACGAGCGGACGACAACAGTCCAGGAAGCGGTTGACAGACACAACCCACCGTGGGAAGAAGAGCCGGTGCTTTCCTGCCGTCACGTCTTCATCGCAGCCCCCTGCAAGGAGCGCGACCGACCCCCTGTTCAACGGCCATGCCGACCGGACCATGCAGCCCATGACCCCGTCGCCATCCTCGCCTCGTCCCTGCCATTACGGCGGGCTGATCGTCGTCGCCGGCTCCCTGGGCATTTTTGCCTGCATCGGGCTGGCCCGATTCGCCCTCGGCATGCTCCTGCCGGCCATGGGCGAGGCCCTGCACCTCTCCTACGCCCAGATGGGGATCATGTCCACCGCCAATTTCGTCGGTTACCTGGTCGGCATTGCGGTGGCCTCGCCCCTGGTCCGCCGGTTCGGCCCCCGGTGGTTGACCGGCACGGCCCTGCTGGGCTGCGGCCTTTCCATGGCAGCCATTGGCTGCGTCGACGGCCTGGCCGTGATGACCGCGCTCTATGTTCTCACCGGCGTGGGCAGTGCCCTGGCCAACATCCCGATCATGGCCATGCTCTCGGCCTGGTTTTCCAGCCGGCTACGGGGCAAGGCCGCCGGGTTCGTGGTCAGCGGCAACGGCGCGGCCATCGTGCTGGCCGGTTTGGCGGTTCCGTGGATGAATGGCCTGACCGGGTACGGCTGGCGGCTGAGTTGGCTGCTGCTGGGCGCGGTGGTGATCCTGATCGCCTGTGTCTGTCTGCTCATCCTGCGTAACCGTCCGCAGGACCTTGGCCTGCAACCCGCCGGGGAAGAACCCGATGCGGCGGCGGACGGCCCACACCGGTTGAACGGGCGTCCCGGCGTGCCTCTGCGGCTGATCCTGCATTGCGGTGCCATCTATTTCATCTTCGGCTGCACCTTTGTCACCTACGCCACCTTCATCGTCACCACCATGGTGTACCAGTATGGTTTCAGCCAACAGACCGCCGGCTCCTTCTGGTCCTGGGTCGGACTGCTGAGCCTCCTGTCCGGGCCCCTGTTCGGCACGCTGGCCGATCGAACCAGCCGCCGATTCAGCCTCATGGTGGTTTTCGCCATGCAGACCGCCGCCTATCTCCTGGCCGGACTCCATCTGGGCGAGTTGTTCCTCTACCTGTCCATCGGCTGCTTCGGCATCGTCGCCTGGTCGGTCCCATCGATCATGGCCGCCCTGGCCGGTGACTATGCCGGCCCGGACAGGGCCTTTGCCCTGTTCGGGGCCGTCACCTTCCTCTTCGCCGCCGGTCAGGTGACCGGGCCGCTGCTCGCCGGTCTGCTCGCCGAGCGGACCGGCTCCTTTTCGGCCGCCTATCTGCTGGCCGCCGGCCTGACCGTCACCGCAATTATCCTAGCGCTGCGTCTGCCTCGACCGGCCTCCCCGGATCACTGAAGCGGCGGAGGGAATGCTCGGTCTATCCACCCCTTGACCGACCAAGGGAATATCTGGGTTAACCTCATTACAACATTGACAATTCCCACCGGTTTCGCTAGCGTGTGCCGAGCCGATTTCGGTTCAGAGGGATGCATACAGAAGGGGAACGCTATGGCACTGCGCACCTACAAGGCCGGGGAACTGTTCCACTGGCTGGCCACCCGGGCGGACATGGTGGTGGTCGATGTCAGAAATTCAAAAGATTTCAATCGGTTTCACGTCGAGAGTCCCTATCCCTTCTCCCTGATGAACATCTCCTACTACGAGTTCATGGAGAATGAGGACGAAGCAGTGGCCCGCATCCCCCGGGGTGTTCCGGTCCGCATCGTCTGCGCCAAGGAAGGATCGGCCCGGTATGTGACCGAGATCCTGGATCGAAGGGGGTTCGAGGTCGCCTACCTGGAGGGCGGCATCGCCACCTGGGGCAACCTGCTGGTGCCGAGACAGGTCCATCGGACCGACGGCTACACCCTGTATCAGTTCATCCGGCCGGGCAAAGCCTCGTGCAGCTACGGCCTGATCAGCGGCCAGGAGATGATGCTGTTCGATCCGTCCCGCAACATCGATTTCTACCTGGATTTCGCCACCCAACAGGGGTGCGTGGTCACCAAGACCTTTGAAACCCACCTCCAGGCCGATTACATCGCCGGCAGCCGGGACATCGCCCGACGGACCGGCGCGGTCTTCTACGCCAACGACGGCGATTTCAAGAGTTCCAGGAATCCCTACACGCCATTGAGCGACGGCGAGATCCACACCTTCGGCCTCGGCGGCCCTGAGGTGCGGGTCCTGTTCACGCCTGGGCATACGCCGGGTTCCACCTCCTTTATCATCGACGATCGTTTCCTGCTGTCCGGCGACATGGTGTTCATCCATTCGGTGGGACGGCCCGATCTGGGCGGCAAGGCCGAGGAATGGTCCGCGATGCTC
>JAUWAH010000185.1 GCA_030602145.1 Desulfobulbus sp. | reverse complement strand
CCGGCCGTGCTGGTTATCGGGGTGAAAAAAGAATCGTCTTTGTGTATGATGCCACCTTTTTCGGCAGAGTACCAGACAGCCGGGAGGATGGAGTCATTTTTTTCGCGTCTTCAGGCAGCAACGGTGTTGCGCCGGGGCGCTGCCTGTTTTCTTTTGAGTGTTTACGGAGCATGTCAGGGCAATGAAACTCAGGCGTCGGGAGCTGTTGCGCTCCCACTGTTACGTCGACGGCATGTGGATTGATGATGCGGATGGCGGACGCATCGAGGTGGTCGATCCGGCCACGGGCACCGGCATCGGTTCGGTGCCGGCGCTAGGTCGGGTGGCAACGGCATCGGCCATAGCCGCCGCCCACCACGCCTGGCCCGCCTGGCGCGCCCTTACCGCCAAGGAGCGGGCCCACCTGCTCCGCCGCTGGTATGATCTCATTGTTGCCCATCGCCGCGACCTGGCAGTGATCATGACCATGGAGCAGGGCAAACCGCTGGCCGAGGCCGAAGAGGAGGTCCTCTATGGCGCCGGCTACATCGAGTGGTACGCCGAGGAGGGGAAACGGGTCTACGGCGACACCATCCCCATGGGGCAGCAGGGCAAGCGGATTATCGTTCTCAAGGAGCCGGTGGGGGTCTGCGCCGCCATCACCCCATGGAACTTTCCCTCGTCGATGATCGCCCGCAAGGCCGGGCCGGCTCTGGCCGCGGGCTGTCCGATGGTGGTTAAGCCGGCCGGCCGGACACCGTTTTCGGCGCTCGCCCTGGCCGCACTCGCCGATGAGGCGGGCATTCCACCGGGCGTCTTCAATGTGATCACCGGGCCGGCCGCAGTTATCGGCGCCGAAATGACCGCCAATCCCCTGGTGCGCAAGCTCAGCTTCACCGGTTCGACCGAGGTGGGCAAACTGTTGATGCGCGACTGCGCCGCCACCGTCAAGAAGGTTTCCCTCGAGTTGGGCGGCCACGCCCCCTTTATCGTCTTTGACGACGCCGACCTCGAGGCGGCGGTGCGCGGGGCGATGGCCTCCAAATATCGGAACGCAGGGCAGACCTGCGTCTGCGCCAACCGGTTTTTCGTGCAGGAAGCGGTCTATGAGTCCTTTGCCGGCCAACTGGTGGCTGCGGTGCGGGATCTCAAGGTCGGTAGCGGGTTTGAGGCGGGGGTGCAGCAGGGACCGCTGATCGATGGTGAGGCCGTCCGCAAGGTCCAGCGCCAGATCGACGATGCCGTGGCCAAGGGGGCCCGCATCGCATGCGGCGGCAGCCGACTTGGTTCGGCGGGCTTTTTCTTCGAGCCGACGGTGCTGCTGGACGTCACCACCGAGATGGACATCGCCCGGGACGAGACCTTCGGGCCGGTGGCCCCGCTCTTCGTGTTCAAGGATGACCGGGAAGCCGTGGCCCTGGCCAATGCCACGCCCTATGGCCTGGCCGCCTATCTCTACAGCCGGGACATCGGCCGGATTTGGCGAACCGCCGAGGCTCTGGAGTACGGTATGGTGGGCATCAATACCGGCAGGATGTCCTCCGAGGCGGCGCCCTTTGGCGGCGTCAAGGAGTCGGGAATAGGCCGGGAGGGATCGAAGTACGGCATCGAGGAGTATCTGGAGTTGAAGTACCTGTGCCTTGGTGGTCTGTCCGGGCGGCCCTGACCAGCAAGGCCGGGCCCAAGATGAGCCGGCCAAGACGAACCATGCAAGGGCTGCGCTCCGGCATGGCAACAGAGCCGGAAGCAACGCCGTTCCTATGAAAAAGGGGTGGGACGGTTATCCAGCCGGGCGATCGATATCCCGGCTGTCGACAAAGGCGTAGGCGCTGTGATTGTGGATCGACTCGAAGCTCTCGACACCCACCGAAAACCAGGCGATATCGGGGTGGGTCATTGCCTGCTGGGCCACCTTGCGGGCCACGTCCTCGACGAACATCGGCCGGGCATACGCCCGTTCGGTCACATACTTTTCGTCGGGCCGCTTGAGCAGGGCATAGACCTCGGAGGAACCGCAGGCCTCGCAGAGTGCGATCAGGTCCTCCAGCCAGATTAGGGCCAGGGGTTGAACGGTGAGGGTGATTTCGGCCCGCTGGTTGTGAGCACCGGCCGCGCTGATCTCCTTGGAGCAGGGGCAGAGGGTGGTGACCGGCACCACCACCGTCAGCAGCGGCTCATCCACCGTCGACGACGTGGCGGTGAAGGTACACTGGTATTCCATCAGGCTGGCAGTGCCGCTGACCGGCGCCTTTTTGGCGATGAAGTAGGGAAAACGCATGGAGAGCCGGGCCGAGACGGCCTGCAACTGCTCCTGCATTTGGCGGAGCAGGTCGGGAAAGATACCGGCATGAATATCCGGCAGGAATCGGGCCAGCAGATCGGTCATGAGGCTGACGCAGGATTCGAGCCGGGCCTGGGGCATCTGGGCCAGCAGATCGATGGTGGCCACCGTGTGCTGCACGCCGCCGCCCTTTTCAGGGATACGAACGGGGCAGGTGAAGGTGTTGATGCCGACGGTTTGCAGGGTCGGGGGCTCGATTTCGGGAAGCATAGGCGCCCCATACCCGATTTCGTCGGGTTCGGCAACTCCCTTACGGTGACCTGCGGATGCGGTCGAACCGTTGCCGGACCTGAATGCACGGTCGAGCGCTTCTTTGTTTGAACGATCGGTAAAACCGTGGTATTTTGCCGTGATACACAAGGGGGCTGTGGCTGGGACATGGAACAGGTGCGGATCGATAAATGGCTGTGGGCCGCCCGGTTTTTCAAGACCCGGTCACTGGCCGCCAAGGCGGTCGGCGGCGGACATGTGGCGGTGGGCGGCGTCAAGGTCAAGCCGGCGCGCATGGTCCGGGTCGGCGATGTGCTGACCATCCGCCAGGAGTACCTCGAAACCACGGTGCAGATCGTGGCCTTGAGCGAGCAGCGGGGCCCGGCCACGGTCGCCCGCACCCTCTACGAGGAAACCGAGGCGTCTCGGGCCAGACGGGAACAGACGCTCGCTGAGCGCAAGGCGCTGCGGCTGCACATCGGTCAGCCGGAGCGACGCCCGGACAAGCACGAACGGCGCAAGATCCGTCAATTCCTCAAGAAAGAATAACCACCATGGCCGGACCGGATCGGCCGGCCTCAACGAGCGATGAGCGGTCTGCACGTCAGCATGGCCATGGAGCCGCAGCCAAATCCTTCGAGGCTTTTACAAAAAGACGGTTGAGTCATTCCCGAGGTAGTCATCGGGAATCCAGTCCTGGAAAAATCAATGAGTTCTGGATTCCCGCTTTCGCGGGAATGACGAAAAAAACTCGTCAGCAGTTCATTTTGCAAAAGGCTCCTTCCTATAAAGAAAACCCGGGGACAACGAACGATGCAACGAGTGGAGCGGGCTCTGATCAGCCTGACCGACAAATCTGGATGCGAGGATTTTGCCCGGGCGCTGGCCGCCCTGAACATCGAAATCCTGTCGACGGGCGGCACGGCCCGGATGCTGCGCACCGCCGGCCTCACGGTGACCGACGTGTCGGCCTTCACCGGGTTTCCCGAAATGCTCGACGGTCGGGTCAAGACCCTCCATCCCCTGGTGCACGGCGGTATTCTCCACCAGCGTGGCAACGCGGCACACCAAGAGCAGTGCCGGCTCCACGGTATCAGGCCGATCGATATCGTTGCCGTTAACCTGTACGCCTTCGGCCGGACGGTGGCTGATCCCGGCTGCACCTTGGCTGAGGCCATCGAGAACATCGACATTGGCGGCCCGACCCTGCTGCGCGCCTCGGCCAAGAACTTCCATGACGTGACCGTCATCGTCGACCCGGCCGATTATCCCCAGGTTTTGACCGAACTGCGGGACCGGGGCAACACCACCCTTGCCACCCGTTTTCGCCTGGCATGCAAGGTGTTTGCCTTGACCGCATCCTACGACACCGCCATCGCCCAATGGCTGGGCAACGTCGATCCGGCCGCCGATCCCTTGTTCACAGGAGCCGATACCCATGCGTAAGATGGCGGTGTTGCTTTCCGGCAGCGGCCGGACCCTCGATAATTTCCATGAACGGATCGAAGCCGGCACCCTGCGGGCCCGCATCCAGGTGGTGATCTCCAACGTGGCCGACGCCCTGGGCCTGGAGAAGGCCAGGCGGTACGGGTATCCGGCTCACCACGCCAGGGACAACGATGCCATCAACCGCATTCTTGGCGGCTACGATGTCGATCTTGTCGCCCTGGCCGGCTACCTCAAGCTCTACTCGCCGCCGGAGCATCTGCACCGTTCGGTGCTGAACATCCATCCGGCCCTGATCCCCTCCTTCTGCGGTGAGGGGTTTTACGGCCACCACGTCCACGAGGCGGTCAAGGCCAGGGGGTGCACGGTGAGCGGCTGCACGGTCCACTTCGCCAACGAACACTACGATCAGGGGCCTATTGTCCTGCAGCGCTGTGTGGCCCTTGACGACAGCGACACACCCGACGACATCGCCGCCCGGGTGTTTGCGGTGGAATGCGAGGTCTACCCCGAGGCCATCAACCTGGTGGACCAACGCGGTGAGGAGCATTTTTGGAACAGGGTGCAGCAATGAACGCGCAGACCATCATGATCGGCCGGGACATCGAGCGCAGTCTGGATCGCATCGGGCTGGAAATTGTTGAGCGCAACCACGGGGTCACCGGCCTGGCGATCATAGGCATCCATACCGGCGGCGTCTTTCTGGCCCAGCGGATCAGGCAGCAGATCGAGCAGCGCGAGGAGGTGATCCTGCCCTCGGGCAACCTCGATATCACCCTTTACCGGGACGACTGGAGCCTGATCTCCCAGAATCCGATCGTCAAGAAATCGGACATCGGCTTTCTGCTGGAGGACAAACGGGTGGTGCTGGTCGACGATGTCATTTTCACCGGCCGGACCATCCGGGCGGCCATGGATGCGATCATGGACTACGGCCGGCCGCTTTCGATCCAATTGGCGGCACTCATCGATCGAGGTGGCCGTGAATTGCCGATTCAGCCCGACTACGTCGGCATGACGGTGAGCGCGGCGGCCGACGAACGGGTGGATGTTCTGCTGGTCGAAAAGGATAACCGTGATGCGGTGGTCATTGCCAAACGTTGATCTTGGAAGGAGGATCGGAAGCGGTCTTGACCTCCGTGAATCGCTGCCGGAGTGTACCCATGCCTGAGCAGAGCCAAACCCCTCCCATTCCCGCCGACCTGGAAGCGGTCTGCCAGCGCATACGGGAAAAGGCGGAGAGTTACGAACAGTACAACTTCTCCCAGGGACGCAACGATTTCCTCAAGGCCTTTTTTGACCTGGCCCAGGAGTATGACTCCCTGGAAGATTTCTACCGGATCTGCGTATCCGTGCCATTGGCTCTGGTCGGGGTCTGTAGCGGGCTTTATCTCTGTCAGGGTGAGGAACGCGGACTGCAACTGGTCTGTTCCAGTGCCGATGGGGTGTTGGCCGAACCGCGGGCCGCGGCCTATCCGGTCCAACTGCAGGAAACCCCCTACGAACTGGCCGGCTCGTTCATTGTCCCCATCTTTAGCAAGCAACCCTTCGGCAGGGAGACCGACGATCGCTATCCGGACAAACAGTTGAAACTCTGGGACGATCTGCGCAGACTGTGCGGCGGCGGCCGAACCATGGGCATGTTCGAGGTCCGGCGCCAGGAAGGATTGACCGAGGCCGACAAGTTCTTCTTCGTC
>JAUWAH010000367.1 GCA_030602145.1 Desulfobulbus sp. | reverse complement strand
GGACACCGTATACTGTTGGGATGGAGCGAGCCTGTAGCCGCTGGCCAACAGCAGGTTGGCGTTGGAAACAAAGGATTGCCGGCCGTCGTCGTCGGGGTGAAACATGGAGACCGAACCGAGGCGACCGTCCCGCTTCCATTCGGCGAAGGGAGTGATCTGATAGCGATCCAGGTTGACCGCGCCGTGGCGGACAATCAGCCGGCTGATTAGGGTGCGGTCCGACGGCCCAAGCAGTTCCGGGTAGGTTTGGAGATAGTATTGGAGGATAACGGTAACCAGCTTGGAGAAAGCAGTGTTCTCGGCGTCGCTGTTTTGGGCCATCAGCCCGATCAGATGGGACCGGGCTTCGGGGGTGAGTACCTTGAGCAGATGACTCAGAGTCGCTGAAAAGAGCAGGATCGAGTCTTCGTTCTGGAAGGCCGAGGCGGCGACTAGGCTGAGAATATCCTTCTGCTTGCCGGCATCCGCCGGGAAGAAGGCGGTCAGCTTACCTTTCTGGGCGCAACTGGAGATGAAATCAGAAACCAAACGGTTACCTGGATCGATCGAGCGGAGGAAGGCCAATAGGTCCCCCTGGTTTCTGGCCGCGATCCTGGCCTGCAGCACCGGCACGAGGATGTCGCGGAAGGAGGAGTCGTAGAGTTCACTGCCCTGGGCCATGACGGCATAGGCGTTTGCAACGGTCAGGTCACGGGCGGTCTGCATGCGGGCGGCCGAGGTGGCCTGTTTGAGGATAGCGACGGCCTGCCCCCTGCCGGCACTGGCAAAATTGCTATACCGGGCCCGGACCGATGGCAGCAGTGCATCGAACTTGGCCTGGAGCTGCTGCATCGAGTACCGATTGAGCGCGGCGTCGGAGATCTCGTAGCCATTGGCGTCGGTCACGGCATGGAGATTGTTGATTTTCCAGACGATTTCTGTGCCTCCTTCGTAGAGGGCCTGCAGGAGCACGGTCTTCTGGTGACTGTCGAGCTTGTCGTATTGACTTTCCTGGATGTTGGCGGGAAGGGCGAAATAGCCGACCAGCCAGTTCCAGGCCTCCTTGGGCGACAGGGATTTGTTGGTGAACAGGCAGCGGGCGTTCCAGGCATCATCCTGATAGAGTTTCTGGAGGAGTTGCAGGCCGTCGAACATGGTTTCCGGATCCATGCCGGGAATTTTGGCGAAGGTCTCCGCGGCCTTGGCCTGATTGTTCCTCAGCCGCATCAGGGTGGGCATCCCCTTCTGGGCCAGGTCGACCCGCATGCCCTTGATGGCGAAGAAGGCCTGGGCGGCGCGGTTGTTGGCGTCGTCAAGGTTGTTGAGCGTCGAGATCATCGGCATGGCCACATTGGCGGTGACACCCGGCATGGAGACGTAGCTGCGGAAGGCCCGACCTGCTTGAAACCCCAGCGATTTCACCGTGGCAAGACTGTCCATGCCCAATTTGACATCGACGGTGTCCAGGGAGGTGAAGGCCTCGAAGGTCTGGACCTGTTCAAAGGTGAACCGTTCCCGGGAGAGGAGATCGATGGTCTGTTTGGCATGCTCGAAGGTGACCCCGTCCAGTTCGCAGATCTTGCGCAGAATCCGCTGGGCGTTATAGTGCAGCTTGGGAATGGCGGCCCGGCCATATTCAAGTTGCTGGCTGGTCAACCCGGGAACACTCTGGAAGATAGCTAATGTTTGCTGGGCACTGGTCAGGTTGAGCTGGGCACTGGCCTGGGATGACGGGGTCCCCGCACCGTGGACAGGTTGGACCGGTCCGGAAACCAGAAGGAGCAGGATGGACAGGAGAAGCAGACGTGGCGATCGGAGCCGGTTGTGGCGGCAACAGGTTGGGCGGACTTGCATGGCGTGCACTGTGGGTTGATGGAATCTGAGAGTCTGCACAGATGGCTGCCCATTGCGGCCCTGGTCCTGGCCATGGTTCTGTGGGGCAGCTCGTTTGTGGCGTTGAAGTACAGCTTTCAGGAGATGCATCCCCTGATGGTTGTTTTCGGGAGGATGGTGGTCGCTTCCCTGTGTTTCCTGCCGTTCGGGCGTTCTTTCTTTCGTATGGGGCTGCGCCGCCACCACCTTGTGCCGCTTGTGGCGATGTGTCTCTGCGAGCCCTGCCTGTATTTTCTGTTCGAGTCGGTGGCCCTGGTGTATACCACCGCTTCCCAGGCAGCCATGATCACGGTCATGCTGCCGCTCATGGTCGCCCTGGGCGCCGGATGTGTGCTCAAGGAGCGGATTCACGGCCGTACGGCGACCGGGTTTGCGGTTGCCGCCGCAGGGGCACTCTGGCTCGGTCTGAGCGGCGAAGCGACCGCGCAGGCACCACGTCCGGTGCTGGGCAACTTCCTCGAATTCATGGCCATGGTTTGCGCGACGGGATATACTATTCTAATGAAGCAGCTAAGTAAAGAACTCCATCCGTTTTTTCTCACCGGATTGCAGGCTTTTGCCGGTGCCCTGTTTTTTTCCCCGGTCCTCCTCCTGGAGTCGGTGCGGGCCGCATCGCTGTCGATGAGCGGCTGGCTGGTGGTGCTGTATCTGGGGACGGTGGTCAGCGTCGGTGCCTATGGTCTGTATAATTTCGGCATCAGCCGGATACCGGCCAGCAGGGCGTCGGCTTTCGTCAACCTGATTCCGGTGTTTGCCATGCTGCTCGGGTTTTTGATCCTGGATGAACGTCTGACCGGATGGCAGTGGATGGCCTGCGCCCTGGTGTTTGTCGGCGTGGCGCTGAGCCAGGAGATACCCGGAGCCACGGAGCAGGAGGCGGCAGCATGAGCAGAACCCTGATCCTGATCGGTATCGGCTGCATCGTCGCCGGTCTGCTCTGGCCGTGGTTGCGCCAACTGCCGCTTGGCCGATTGCCCGGCGACATCGTCATCGTCCGGGAGAATGTCCGATTCTTCTTTCCCCTCACCAGCTGCATCGTGGTCAGTGTGGTGCTGACCATCCTTTTCTGGCTGTTTCGGAAATAGCCTTGTCCTGCCGCCTCGCCCCATTGTCGCCGACTTGCCGGGCGGAAAGCTTTTTCGCCGGGGGCCTGACAGAGAGTGGCGGCTGGTGCCGGCGCTGCCGGAAGGTGCATGCTTTGCCCGCGGAGATGGCGGCCGGGGAATGCCTGAAACTGATGGACACCCTCGCCCTCCATCGGCGGATCGACTGGTCCGTGGCCGCGGAGTCTGCGGATCCCCGTTGCCATACCGACCCCCTTTTCGGGGCGGTCGGCGGCAAGATGTTCGGCGTGCTCTGCTGCCGGGACAATCGGGGCGATCCGGTGGTGCTGCGGGCCTTTTCCGGTCAGTTCAACGGGGTTTGGCGGGTGGAGGGCTGGGTGGATCCGATCTTCGATGTGCCCGCGTTCATGGAACTCGTCCATGAACCGGAACGGGCAATCAAGCGGATCGGTGCAGAGATGTCTCTGGTGCAGCGCGGATCGGAACGCTGGCAGCGGTTGCGCAGCGAACGAAGAGCCCTGTCCCGGCAACTCATGGTTCAGATTCACGCTCTCTATGAACTGGTCAATTTTCG
>JAUWAH010000064.1 GCA_030602145.1 Desulfobulbus sp. | reverse complement strand
CAAGTATTTGCAGAAGAAGGATGTAACCAGGTACCGCACCCTGATCCAGCAGCTTGGCATCCGCAAGTAAACCACTTCCGGACGGCGGGCCACGACGGCCCGCCGTCCGTCACCTACCAAGCGACCGCGCTGCGGCAGCGGGAACGTCATAAAGACACAAAGGACACAGAGAGAAGAACGTGGATGCGGGTCTTGTCGCTGTATCCTTTGTGCCTTTGTGGCGGCATTGAGCCGCACCGGTTGCCTTGTCATCCCTTAATATTCCGGCACGACCGGAACAGGAGCATTCATGATACATACAGTTGCAACCGAAATCGGCGGGCGGACCATCGCCATGGAAACCGGCAAGATGGCCAAGCAGGCCAATGGCTCGGTGGTCGTCACCAGCGGCGACACCAAGGTGCTGGTCACGGTGGTGGCCGAGAACGAACCGAAGAACATGGGCTTTCTGCCCCTGACCATTGAGTACCAGGAGCGGATGTACGCCGCCGGCCGCATCCCCGGCAGCTATTTCCGCCGGGAGATAGGCCGGCCCAGCGAAAAGGAAGTATTGACCTGCCGGCTGATCGACCGGCCCCTGCGGCCGCTTTTTCCGGACGGCTATGACTGCGAGACCCAGTTGATTGCCACCGTCTTCTCGGCGGATCAGGATTTCGATCCGGACATCCTGGCCATGAACGGTGCTTCCATGGCCCTGATGCTGTCCGACATCCCCTTTGCCGGCCCGATAGGGGCAGCTCGTGTCGGGTATGTCGACGGTCAGTACGTGCTCAATCCAAGCAAGAGCCAGTTGGAGAAATCGCAGATCAATCTGGTGGTGGCCGGTACTCGAACCGCCGTGGTCATGGTTGAGGGCCGGGCCGGAGAGATGGCCGAGGACCAGGTCCTGGAGGCGATCTTTTTTGCCCACGCCGGCATGCAACCGCTGCTTGATCTGCAACTCCAGTTGCAGCAGGAGGCCGGCAAGGCCAAACGGACAGTCACCCCGCCGCCAATCGATCTCGCCCTCAAGGAAAAAGTCGAGGCAGCGGCTGCGGCCGGCATGGAGGAGGTGGTGACCATCGCCGACAAGATGGCCCGTTCCGGTCGCTATTCCCGGCTCAAGGAGGAAGTGCTGGCCCAGATCGATCCCGAACTGTACGAAAAACCGTCACAGGTCACCGACCTGTTGAGCACCTATAAGAAGCATGTGATGCGGGACCGCATCGTCACCAAGGGACAGCGACTTGACGGGCGCTCGTTCGAAGACGTCCGGCCCATCAGTTGCGAGGTGGGAATCCTGCCGCGCGCCCATGGATCGGCCCTGTTCACCCGCGGTGAGACCCAGGCCCTGGTGATCTGCACCCTGGGCAGCGAGCGGGACGAACAGCACCTCGAAGGACTGGGCGGCGATGTCTATCGCCGTTTCATGCTCCACTACAACTTTCCGCCCTTCTGCGTCGGCGAAGTCCGGCCCCTGCGCGGCCCCAGTCGCCGCGATATAGGTCACGGCACCCTTGCCCGCCGTGGTATTGAGGCAGTGCTTCCCGCCACCGATACCTTCCCCTACACCCTGCGAGTAGTGTCCGAGGTGCTGGAGTCCAACGGTTCCTCCTCGATGGCCACCGTCTGCGGCGGCAGCTTGGCCCTGATGGATGCCGGCGTGCCGATCGAGGCACCGGTTTCCGGTGTGGCCATGGGATTGATCAAGGAGGGGGATCGGGTGGTGGTGCTCACCGATATTCTCGGCGACGAAGATCATCTCGGCGACATGGATTTCAAGGTGGTCGGCACCCGCACCGGCATCACCGGCCTGCAGATGGACATCAAGATCGAAGGGGTGGACCGGCAGATCATGGCCCAGGCCCTGGCCCAGGCCAAGGCGGGCAGGATTCATATCCTGGAGCGGATGGAGGAGGCGCTCGGCTCGCCCCGGGCATCGGTTTCCGAGCATGCGCCCAAGTATGTGACCATGAAGATCCATCCCGACAAGATCCGCGACATCATTGGCCCCGGCGGCAAGATTATCCGCGAGATGACCACCGAGTTCGACTCCAAGATCGATGTCGAAGACGACGGGACCATCAAGATTTTCAGCAACAGCAGCGAGATGGGCAATGCCCTGATTAAACGGATCCAGGAAATCACGGCGGTCCCCGAGGTGGGCAGGGTATACGAGGGCGAGGTGCGGACCATCAAGGAGTTCGGTGCCTTTGTCCAGATCCTTCCCGGCACCGACGGCATGGTCCATATCTCCGAATTGGCCAATGAACGGGTGAAGAATGTCACCGATGTGGTCAAGGAGGGGGATGTGATCAAGGTCAAGGTGATCGACATCGACAACCGTGGCCGGATCCGTTTGAGCCGCAAGGCAGCGCTGGCCGAGGGCGAATCCTGAACCGTTTGCCCAGAGAGGGCGGGAGTGCTTGAGGAGAAGAGGTAATGACACCGGTGACCATGGCCCTGCGCTGGCTGGACCCGGAGCGGAGCAGTGATCTCGCCGATCCGGTCTATGCCACCGAGGGGGCGGCCGGCATGGACGTGGGGGCGGCGATCACCGATCCTGTGTCGCTGGCACCGGGGGACATCCGCCTGATCCCCTGCGGTTTCGCCGTGGCCATTCCCCAAGGGTATGAACTCCAGGTCCGGCCCCGCTCCGGTCTGGCGGTCCGGTTCGGGGTGACCGTGGTCAACGCCCCGGGGACCATCGATGCCGATTATCGGGGGGAGATCAAGGTTGCCCTGATCAACCTCGGTCAAACCCCTTACACCGTCCACCGGGGCGACCGCGTCGCCCAGTTGGTACTGGCACCGGTGGCACGGGCCTTCGTCCAGGTGGTCACGGAACTGGCGCCGACGGCGCGAGGTGGCGGCGGATTCGGACACACCGGCCTGCGGGCCGAAATGGGCCAACCTTCCGACCCCGGTCGCCGGTGAGATTTTCAGTCCTTGGCAGCGGCAGCAAGGGCAACTGCACCCTGGTGGAGGCCGGCTCGACCCGGGTGCTGATCGACAACGGTTTCTCCGGCAAGGAAATCATCCGTCGGCTGCGGGTTTTGGGTGTTGAGCCGGAAAGCCTGACAGCGCTGATCGTCACCCACGAACACGATGATCATGTCAAGGGGGTTGGGGTGCTGGCCCGGCGGCTCAACCTGCCGGTCTATGCCAACGAATCCACTCACCGGGCGGCGGAGGAGCGGATCGGCAGGACGCCAGAGCGCCGCGAATTCGGCACCGGTGAGCCGTTCGCCATCAACGGGCTGCGGATACATCCCTTTGCCGTTTCCCATGACGCCGCCGACCCGATCGGCTTGGTGGTCGGCGACGGTCTCTCCTTCCTGGGCTATTGCACGGATACCGGCGTGGTCACCCGCTTGGTCCGCCATCACCTGCACCTCTGCCAGGCCCTGATCCTTGAGGCCAACCACGACGTGCGCATGCTCAAGGAAGGTCCCTATCCCCTGCCGTTGCAGCAACGGGTGCTTTCCAACCGCGGCCATCTGGCCAACGACGACGCCCTGGCCCTGGCGGCCCAATTGGTGGAGGAAAAGCTGCGCCTGCTGGTGCTGGCCCATCTCAGCGAGGTCAACAATCATCCGGAAGTGGTGCGACGGCATGCCCGACGGATTCTCCCCGAAGATGGGCGGTTGCGGTTGGCGCTGGCCGAACAGGGGCAGCCCGGTCCCCTGCTGGAGATTATACCCTGACTCCGGTGCCACCGCCGGTCAGGACGGAAGCAGCGTGCCGCCAGTTTTCCGTGAAGAGCGGGAAACAATGGAAACCTACCCTCCGAGGTCCAGATTGTGATCCGTTGGCAGACCAACAGCATAGCTCCCCGACTCACCTTCCTGGTTGTCCTGTTCAGTACCATGGTGGCCGTTGTCTCCACCGGTTTTCAGTTGTATTTAGATTATCGTCGCGATCTCAAGGGGATACATTCCTTTTTCGCCGCCATTGGCGAAACCAGTCTGCGGCCGTTGGAGGAAAGTGTCTGGATCCTCGATGATCTGCAAGTCACTCTGCAGCTTGAAGGGTTGATCAAAAGGGAGGATGTGGTTTACGCGGCGGTCGAAATGGACGGTCATGTCGCCTGGGCCAGGGGCGAGTCCGGACAGGCCAACAGCCTCGCCCATGTGTATCCTCTCCACCATCAGCTCCGCGGCCGGACGGAAGAGATCGGCCGGCTCCACGTGGTGGCCACCCTGGACGGCATCCGTCAGCGCTTGGTGGACCGGGTTGTCATCCTGCTGGCGAGCAATGGCGTCAAGACCTTTCTCGTTTCCGGTTTCATCCTCCTGCTCTTCCAGAGACTGGTGACCCAGCATCTGGTGTGCATGGCCCGCTATGCCGAGGAAATAGACCTCAGAAAAGGGGTGCCTGAACCGCTGTATCTTGAGCGGTCCGCCACCGTCGGCCCCGACGAGTTGGATCAGGTGACCGCAGCCCTCAATTACCTCTGTGACAGCGGTCATGCCGCCATGCAGGAATTGGAGAATCAGGGGCAGCGGTTGCGGCTGTTTTTGGATGCCACCGAAGAGGTGGTGCTCGGCGTGGATGCGAACGGCCTGTGCACCTTCATCAATCGCGCCGGGGTTGAACACTTTGCCGGGACCACTGCCCAGCATTTCATCGGCAAGGATGTGCTGGCCCTGCTCAGTTCCGGCGAGCCGGATGCAACCCATTCCCAGTTCTTGAGCGGCCTGGTGCGGGCGACCATCGCCGAGGGCGAGGCCCTGCTGGCCGACGAAATGCCGCTGCTTCTACCGGACGGGACGGCTCTGTCGGTCAGCCTGCGATCCTATCCGGTGTTCGAGAACGACCAGTGCACCGGGGCAGTGGTTTTTTATGCCGACATCAGCCGCAAGCAGCGGCTCGAACAGGAAAAGCAGTTGTTCGCCAAGGTCATCCGGCAGGCACCGGCCCTGATCCTCATCGCCAGTGCCGACGGCGTCGTCGAGTACGTCAATTCGGCCTTCGAGCAGACGTTGGGCTACGTTTCGGAGGAGCTTGTCGGCCGGCCGGTTCGGCTGTGTTTCCGAGACCTGCAGCTCGATGAACATTTCGACAGGGTTCGCTTTCGTCTCGATCGGCGAGAGGCTTGGACCGGCACCTTCAGCAGCGCCTTACAGGGCAGGCGAGTGAACCTGGAGGCGTCGATCTTTCCCATTTTCAATCGTCGGGGGCAGATGACCAACGTGGTGGCCATGGGGCGGGACATCACCCGGGAGCAGCAACTGATGGCTCAACTGCACCATGCCCAAAAGATGGAGGCCGTCGGCAAGCTGGCCGCCTCCATCGCCCATGAATTCGGCAATCCGCTTCTTGGTATCCGGTTCACTCTGCGGGATGTGCAGCAGCGGAGTGAACTGACGGCCGATGATCGCAACCTGTTGCGCCTGGCGGAAAATGAATGCGACCGGATGCGCAAGCTCATCCGTGACCTGCAACAGTTCAACCGACCGTCCACCGGCAGGAAAACCGCCTTCGATCTCCATCGGGTCATCGAGGAGATCCTCGCCCTTCATCACAATTATCTCAGCAAGAAAAATGTCCTGCTCGCTAAAAGATTCGATCCGCGGCCGCTGATGCTGGCCGGTGTCGAGGACCAGATCCGGCAAGTGTTCATCAACCTGATCATCAATGCTGCCGACGCCATGGCCGGCCAAGGTGGGGTGCTGACCCTGCGTACGGCACACCATGAAGACTGGGTCGTTGTCGATGTCGAGGACAGTGGCTCGGGGATCGCTCCCGACCATATCGAACGGATATTCGAACCGTTTTTCACCACCAAGGCGGCGGTCGAGGGGTCCGGTCTCGGTCTGCCGGTTTCCTACGGCATTGTCCGCGCCCACGGTGGCAGCATCGAAGTCCATTCCGAACCGGGTCGAACCGTGTTCACCGTCAGTCTGCCGGTTGCCGCAAGCACCGACGATGGCGATCGGGTGATGGCCTGTTAGCCGCGCGGATGAAAGCGGCGGTGGATCGCCTTGAGGCGATCGGTATCGACATGGGTATAGATCTGGGTGGTGGCGATGTCGGCGTGGCCGAGCATCATCTGCACCGAGCGGAGATCGGCGCCGCCAGCTAAAAGGTGGGTGGCGAAGGAATGGCGGAGCGTGTGGGGGCTGATTTCCTTGCTGATCCCCGCCGCCAACGCGGTTTCTTGGACGATCTGCCAGAAGCGGGCCCTGGTCATCGGGCCGCCACGATTGGAGCAGAACAGTATCGGGCTCGGTTTTCCCTTGAGGAGCAGCGGCCGGCCCCGCTCGACATAATCCCGCACAGCCTCGCCTGCGATGGCGGAAAAGGGAACCAGCCGCTCCTTGTTGCCTTTGCCGAGGATGCGGAGATGACCGCCGGCCAGATTGCAGCCGCCCACCGGCAGGTTGACCAGTTCCGAAACCCGCAAGCCCGAGGCGTAGAGCAGGTGGAGCATGGCATGATTGCGCAATGCCAGCGGGGTTGGGTCCTTGGGGGGACGGAGAAGGAGGTCGACCTCCTCGATGCTCAGGGCCTCGGGTAGGCTGCGACCGATTTTCGGCGAATCGATTTCGGCGACCGGATTGCTCGCTATATGGCCCCGGTCATGGAGAAAACGGAAGAAGGCGCGCAGGGCCGCCAATCTGCGGGCATTGGAGCGGGTCGAGATTCGGCGTTGCCGGCATGCCTGGAAGAAGCGCTGAACCTCCTCCCGGCCGATGTCCTCAAGACGGCGAGGAGCAGGATGACCGAAATATTGGGCAAAAGCCCGCAGGTCGGCCGCATAGGCGGCGACGGTGTTCCTGGCGAACCGTCGCTGGATGGTCAGGTGTTGCAGAAAGAGCCGCAGGTGCTCATGGAAACCGTCCGGCAGAGGAGGCGTGTGCTCAACCAAGGGTGAACAGGTGCCCCAACGGATCGGTCCGTTGGGGCGTGTTGTTCAGATCCGGCTTCTTATCCGGTTGAACTTGCGAAGTTTGCGCAGGGCTTCTGCGGCTTTGCGGCGTTTCTTGACACTGGGTTTCTCGTAGTATTCCCGCCGTTTCAGCTCGCGTTTAATACCGTCGATTTGCAGTTTTTTCTTCAACTGCCTGATCGCGTATTCAAGGTCACCTCTGACATCTACTTCGATCATGATCGCATCACTTCCTTTGGTCGTTGGCCGAGGCCGTTGGTAAGAGGGTGGTTTGAGAAAAAGGTAACCTAGCCTCTTTGTGCATCCTTGTCAAATCAAATGATTGAATTGCGGCATTTCCCCGTCCGTCCCACCCTGAGCCCGGCGCCACCGCGGCGGGGCCTTCGGCCGGAATTATGGCCTGGTATCGCCGCTTGTCCCTTTTGATTGTATTTCTCCGTCGTGATGGTACCATGGGGTGTCTGGCCGTGGAGCCAGAGGGCAATTTACCATGTTCATTCAACGGGGAGGACGGTCATGGCGAAGATTCGATTGGCATTGATTGCCGGCGGCACATCGGACGAACGTGAAGTGTCGTTGCGGGGCGCAACCGGGGTGGAAAAGGCGCTCGATCCCGAAAAGTATGAGGTCGTCCGCTACGATCCGGCCACCGATCTGGCCCGGATCGCCAACGAGGCCGACACGATCGAGGTCGCCTTCCTGCTCCTCCATGGCGTCAACGGTGAAGACGGCACCATCCAGGGATTTCTCGACCTGCTCGGCATCCCCTACCAGGGGGCCGGCGTCCTGGGCAGCGCCCTGGCCATGGACAAAAACCTTGCCAAGATCATGTACCGGCTCAGCGGGCTGCCGGTGGCGCCCTGGGTGATGGTCGAATCTCGGGATCTCCAGGACACAGGCCGGATCATCGCCGAAGTCGGCCTGCCCTGCGTGGTGAAACCGGTCCGGCAGGGGTCCTCCATCGGCATGTCGATCGTCCGTGAGGCGGAAGGGTTGCTGCCCGCGCTCCATCTGGCCTTGAAGCATGACAACGAGGTCATGGTCGAGCGGTACATCAAGGGACGCGAACTGACCGCCGGGGTGCTCGGCAACGAGGACCTCCTCGCCCTGCCCCTGGTGGAGATCATACCGGACGCCAAATATGAATTTTTCGACTACGAGGCCAAATATCAGCCCGGGGCGAGCCGGGAAATCTGTCCGGCGGAGGTGAGCGAGTCGGTGCGGGAGAAGGCCCAGGATTACGCCATCCGGGCACACCGCAGCCTGCAACTGCGGTGTTACAGCCGAACGGACATGATCCTGGCGGATAATGATGAGCTGTATCTCCTGGAAACCAACACCATCCCCGGCATGACGCCCACCAGCCTGCTTCCCCAGGCTGCGGCTGCGGCTGGGTATCCCTTTGCCGCCCTCCTGGACCGCTTGATCGAGTTGGCCCGGGAAAACCCCGCGCCCCTGAAGGGGTGATCCGCGGCATGCCGGACTTGGTCCGGCGTGCCGTTCAGAATCGGGACTGGAAGTAGGGCGCCAGCACCGCGGGCAGGCGAACCGTGCCGTCGGCCTGCTGATAGTTTTCCAGGATGGCCACCAGGGTGCGGCCTACGGCCAGACCGGAACCGTTGAGGGTATGGACCAGGCGGCTCTTCTTCTCGCCCTTTGGCCGGTAGCGGATGCCGGCCCGCCGGGCCTGGAAATCGAGGAAATTGGAGCACGAGGAGATTTCCCGGTAGCAGTCTTGGCCCGGCAGCCACACTTCGATGTCGTAGGTTTTGGCAGCGGAAAAACCGAGGTCGCCCGAACAGAGACTGATCACCCGGTATGGCAATTCGAGCAACTGGAGGACGGTCTCGGCGTCGGCCAGCAACCTTTCCAACTCCTCGGCGGACTGTTCCGGCGCGGTGAATTTCACCAGTTCCACCTTCTCGAACTGGTGCTGGCGGATCAACCCCCGGGTGTCCTTGCCGTAGGAGCCGGCCTCCGAACGGAAGCAGGGGGTGTAGGCGGTGTATTTCAGCGGCAGGTCGGCCTCCTCAAGGGTTGTTTCGGCATGGATGTTGGTGACCGGCACCTCGGCGGTGGGGATCAGCCACAGATCCCAGCC
>JAUWAH010000038.1 GCA_030602145.1 Desulfobulbus sp. | reverse complement strand
GCGGACGCAATCCTTGACCGACTGGTCCATAATGCCCACACCCTGCAACTCAAAGGAGGATCGATGCGGAAAAAGACCCCATTGACAGAACACCAAGACAGCAAGTAGAGACACCATAAACAACCGCGTCGCTACGCTCCTACCAGGGTGTACGGAATCACCTGAACAGGTGGCCGCCTTCCACCGGAATGCCCGGCCGGATTCGACTGGAATGCGTGGCCGACTTCACCGGAATAGGCACCCCGTGGCCTTGACTTCGAAATGAACAAGTCCAGGGCACCGAAAACGATGCCACCCAGGTGTTCGCGGCAAGGCTGTCCATCGGCTGAAAAAAAACCGGGAATGTTGTCAAAGCACTTGAAACGCAATTCAGATTCTCCCGCGAACAGGTGCAGAAACGCGTGCGAATTTGCAGAATGTACAGGGGATATTGTGAGGACAAAAGCTCCCTTGGAGCCCCAAAACAGAAACAGGGTGTTAACTCTATCGAGCTAACACCCTGTTCTTATGTGGCGTCCCCAACCGGATTTGAACCGGTGTTGCCGACGTGAAAGGCCGGTGTCCTGGACCTGGCTAGACGATGGGGACAAGACCTGATTGCCTTGGTGGGTCGTGCGCGACTCGAACGCGCGACTCTCTGCTTAAAAGGCAGATACTCTACCGACTGAGTTAACGACCCTTCATTTCGAGAGCCTCTCTCTACTAACTTCTTTTTCGGGTGTCAATCAAAAATGCTGGGGTCGGCCCAATATTTGCCCGGGACAGGCATGTGTCGCCACCCCGGCGGCGGCGGTTGTTTTCGCCGCATTTCCTTCTGGTTTCCCGAAGGGTTTGCGGGTACAATCCCACCAAATTTGAAATGGTTGCGCCCCGCGGCGCTGCCCAACGGCAATTCAACCGCGTGCAGAGACATGGGATTACTCACCGGAGCGGCCTCGTTGACCCGCTTTACCGTGGTCGGGGAACCGCCCGCCTCGTTCTGGGACTTCGCCAGCCAACGGATAGCGGCGATGAGTTTCAAGGATATCGACGACACCATGGAGGAATACTCCATCGGCTGGGTCTCGGTGGCCGATATGTTCGACGCCTCCTTCGCCTACAGTTCCTATGCCGCCGGTGATTACATCGCGCTGACCATGCGGGTCGACGAACGGAAGGTGGCGCCGGCGGTGCTCAAGAAATTCGTCATGAAGGAAGAAGAGCGAATCAAGCGGGAAAAACAGATTCCACGCCTGGCCCGGGCCGTTCGGCTGGAGATCAAGGAGCGCATCCGGGCCGAACTGATCCGGACCTCGCCGCCGGTCCCCTCGACCTATGATCTCTGCTGGAATCTCGCCGACAACACCGTGCTCTTCTTTTCAACCAGCAAGAAGGCCATGGCGCTGTTGGAGGATCTGTTCAAGGAGACCTTCAACCTGTCGCTGATCCTGCAAATTCCCTGGTTGACCGGCCAGCGGCTGGCCGAAGGGGAGGCCCTGGATCAGTATGAGGCCATGCGGCCCGCCATTTTACTCTGATCGCCACCGCCGGCGGCGCAACCCGATGACACCCATGGAGGAACAATGAACGGTTCTGTGCTTGCGGCGCTCATAGCCGCCGCCCTGATTGTGGCGTACCTGGTCTGGAAAAAACGGGTCGACCGCAAGAAAACCGTCAAGAGCGAACCCGAAGCCCCCCCCTGAAGCGCTCGCCGCCCCTGTGACGGTAACGCTGCCCGAACCGGCCGAAGAGCCCCCGGTGGTCCCGGCTGAGGAGCCGGTGGTGGAGGCGCCTGGACCGGCTGAAACGGCCGAGATCGAAGAAGAGCCATCGGTCGTGCCTCTGGAGGAAACCGCCGAGGCAACAGTCGAAACGATCGCCAGCCCTGAGGAGGGGGCGGCTGCCGGGGAGACGGCACCGGTCCTGATCGAGCCGGACGAGGATTTTGAGGTCGGCGAACCGGTCGCGGAACCGGTTGCCGTCGAGCCGCCCGAGGGGTGGGCGGAGGTCGAAGAGTCTCCAAACTTGGCGGAGATGGAGGAGGCTGCTTCGGAGACCATCGAAGTTCCGGAGTTGTCAGCAGAGGAGGTCGACGCCCTCGAAGCGGCCGAGTCGGCACCGGTCCTGGCCGAACAGGAGGAGGATTTTGAGGTCGGCGAACCGGTGGCGGAACCGGTTGCCGTCGAGCCGCCCGAGGGGTGGACGGAGGTCGAAGAGTCTCCGGCACCGGCGGAGATGGAGTCGGCAACTCCGGTGACCACCGAAGTTCCCGACCTTTCGGCGAAGGAAATCGACGCCCTCGAAACAGCCGAGATCGTCGAGGAGGAGCCGGCGGTGGCTGAGCCGACGGCGGAAGCCGAACCTCAGGTCGCCTTGGAGCCGGCCGTTGCCGATCAGCCGGTGGCCGAGGCCGGGGAAGACGGGGTCGCCGATCTCATGGCCGCGCCGCCCCCGGCGGAAACCGTTCTGCCGGTGGTCCGATTGACTCTGGAGGACTATTCGGAACGTCTCAACGGGCTCGAAGAGGGCCAGCGTTCCCTCCTGAACGAGGCCATTGCCCGCCAGGACGACGGCCTCCGCGATCGGTTGCAGCGGGAACTGGTGATCATGAACAACAAGCTGGCCCAGATCGCCGACAGCTACGTCGAAGAGGTGGCCTGCTTGCAGCAGGTGCTGGATCTGCTGGAGCAGATGCGCGGCGAACTTGCTGCCAAGCCCGGACTCGAAGCGGCCATCGATGGACTGCGCGCCGGTGATCCGAAGGCGGCGGAGGAGTTCCTCACCGGCTGCAGTCAAGAGCGCCATGCCTTTACCGGACCGGCTGCCTTTGCCTGCGGCCGATTGGCCGAGAGCCGGGTCGATCTGCACAAGGCCCTGGCCCATTACCGGTTGGCCCTGGAGCAGGAACCGGAAAACCCGGCCTATCTCCAGGCAGCCGGCCGGACGGCGCGCAGCCTGTACCGGTACAAGGAGGCCCTGCCCTGGCTGGAGTCCTTTGTCCGTCTCTTCCGGCAAAGCGTCGACAGCGATCCCGTGGCCCTGGCCCTGGCGCAGCGGGAGCTTGCCTACACCTACGTCCTCAGTGGCCAGCATCAGAAGGCCGGCCCGCTCTACAAGGAGGCGATGACCGCCCTGGCCAGGAAACTTGGGCAGGATCATCCGGAGATGGCCATCAGTTGGCAGCAGATCGGCGAGTTGCAGGAAACCCTGGGCGAGTACGACAAAGCGGTTTCCCTGTACAGGAAGGCCCTGGAGATCATGGAGAAGAAGCGGGGGCCGGAACATCCCGCCCAGGCATCCATCCTGGCCAAGCTGGCGGCCCTGTGCATGGAACTGGAGATGGAGCCACAGGCGGTGCCCCTCTATGAACGGTTGGTCCGCATCCAGGAAAAGGCCCTGCGGCCAACCCATCCGCAATTGGCCATCAGCCTGAACAACCTGGCCGAATCCTACCGTCTCCAGGGTCGCTACGGCGATGCCGAAGCCTGCTATCGGAAAACGTTGGCGATCAACGAGGCCACCCATGGGCCCGAGCATCCGAGTGTGGCCGCTGTCCTCCAGGAACTGGCCAAGCTCGCCACCAGTCAGCGCAAACCCGAGGAGGCCAGGCAGTACCAGGAGCGGGCCGCCGCCATCTTTCAGAAAAGCGTCGAGGCGGCGGAAAGGAAGTCCGGTAACCAATCCTTGACGCTGGAACTGTAAGTATCCCCAGGGCCTCAATAGGCGGTATTGTTCATGGATCTTGTCGATCTCATTCACGAAAAAAGGTTTCTCGGTCAGGAGTTTCTCGCCTGGCTGTGGTATAAGTCGGAAGAACGCGGCGGCAGTGTCGAGGTGCCGGGCCGGGGCGATGTCCTGGTGGTGTTCGAAAAACACATGCTGCTCGAATACGGCGAGGGCGAGGCCAGTGAAAAGGTCATCTGCCGGGGGTTGCAGACCGAACTCAAAGAGGCCCGGGCCGGGCTGGTCCTGGCCAAGAAGCCGGAACAGGCCCGGGTCCGTTTGGCCTGGGCCGAGCACGAATTCAGCGTCACGCTCACGGCGGCGGTGTTCGAGTTCCGCAACATCCGCCTGCCCAAGACCGGGGGCGCCGAGGAGGACGACGGTCGGGCCGAAAGCCTGGAGGGCCGCATCCTGGAGCGGATCGGGCTCTTCGAACATCTGACCCGGCTGGTGGACGACCTGTTTCGCCTGTACATCAACATCCGCGCCTCGCACCTCTGGAACGAGGAACTGGTCAAGATCCGCGCCTGGATCAACACCGGTGCCCCCACCGCCTAAAACCTCAGAGCTTGCATTCCCATGGAATTTGAAACCGTGATCGGGCTGGAAATCCACGCCCAGATGAAGACCAAGAGCAAGATTTTCTGCGGCTGCGCAACCGAATTCGGCGCACCGCCCAACACCCAGACCTGCCCGGTCTGCCTGGGCATGCCCGGCTCGCTGCCGGTGCTCAACCGCACCGTGGTGGAGTCGGCGATCAAGCTGGGCCTAGCCACCGATTCGACCATCAACCGCACCAACCGGTTCGCCCGCAAGAACTATTTTTATCCAGACCTGCCCAAGGGCTACCAGATCTCCCAGTTCGAACTGCCCATCTGCGAGCATGGCCATCTGGAGATCGAGGTCGAGGGGCAGAAACCCAAAACCATCGGCATCACCCGCATTCACATGGAGGAGGATGCCGGCAAGCTGGTCCACGACGACCGCGAGCCGGTGAGCTATGTCGACCTCAACCGCACCGGCACGCCGCTTCTGGAGATCGTCAGCGAGCCGGACCTGCGCTCCCCCGAGGAGGCGGTGGCCTATCTCAGGAAGCTGCACGCCATCGTCCGCTACCTGGACATCTGCGACGGCAACATGCAGGAGGGCAGCTTCCGCTGCGACGCCAACATCTCGCTGCGGCCCAGGGGGCAGGAGGAGTTCGGCACCCGCACCGAACTCAAGAACATGAATTCGTTTCGCAATGTGCAACTGGCCCTGGAGTATGAGGAGCGGCGGCAGCGCGATGTTCTCCTGGAAGGCGGTCAGGTGGTGCAGCAAACCCTGCTCTGGGATGCGGACCGGGGGCGGACCGAGCCGATGCGCGGCAAAGAGGAGGCCCACGATTACCGCTACTTCCCGGACCCGGACCTGATCCCGGTGGTGGTGGACGAACCCTGGATCGAGCGGGTACGAGCCGAGTTGCCGGAACTGCCTGACAAACGGCGGCAGCGTTTTCTCAGCGACATTGGCCTGCCCGAGTACGACGCCGCCATCCTCACCGCCTCCCGCGAACTGGCCGACTATTTCGAAACGGCGTTCGGCGATTTCGGCAACGCCAAGAAACTGGCCAACTTCATCGGCACCGAACTCTTGCGCGACTATGGCCCGGAGCGGATCGGCCAGTGTCCGGTGCGGCCTTCGCAACTGGCCAGGCTGCTCACCATGATCGAGGACGGCACCATCTCCGGCAAGATCGCCAAAACGGTCTTTGCCGAGATGCTGGTCAGCGGCGACGACCCGGAGGCCATCGTCAAGGCCAAGGGGCTCGTTCAGGTGAGCGACGAGGGGGCCCTGGTGGCCCTGGTGCGCGAGATCCTGGCCGCCAACCCCGACCAGGTGCAGCAGTTCCGCGATGGCAAGACCAAGGTGATGGGGTTCTTCGTCGGCCAACTGATGCAGAAGACCAAGGGCCAGGCCAACCCGCAGTTGGCCAACAAGCTGTTTATGCAGGAGTTGGGCGGCTAGCCGGTCGTGGACAAGGGCGACTGGCAGGACAGGGGCGAAGGCCATCGCCAGCGGCTGCGCGATAAGTTCCTCGAACAGGGGATCCAGGCCTTCACCGACAGCGACATCGTCGAGTTGCTGCTCACCTTCGGCACGCCGCGCTCCGACTGCAAGGCGGCGGCGCGGGAGGCCCTGGCCCGGTTCAAGACCCTGCCGGCGGTGCTCGATGCCGCCCCGGCCCAGTTGCAGCAGATCAAGGGCATCGGCCCCAAGAACATCTTCGCCCTCCAGTTCATCCAGGGCGTGGCCCGGCGTTACCTGCGCCAGCGGATCGTCGGCAAACAGTATGTCCACTCCTCCCGGGCCGTGGCCGACTACCTGATTCATTCCATGCGGGGACTTGAACACGAGGTCCTCACCGTGGTCTTTCTCGACGCCGCCCATGCGATCATCGATTCGGCGGTGGTGGCCGAGGGCACGATCACGGTCAACACCGTCTATCCCCGCGAACTGGTCAAACAGGCGCTGGCCCGCAACGCCGCCGCCCTGATCCTCGCCCACAACCACCCCTCCGGCAGTCTCAGCCCCTCGCGGCAGGACGAGGAGCTGACCCGCTCGCTCCATCTGATCTGCTCGTTCATGCACATCAACCTGCTGGACCACCTGATCATCGGAGGCGGTGACGAGGTGTACAGCTTCGCCGACCATGGCCTGATGACCAGGATCCGCGACGACTGCCGCCGCATCCTCGAACGGACCGGTTGATGGATCTCGCCGCTCAGGCCGGGCTGTATGTCCATGTGCCCTTTTGCCGCCGCAAGTGTTCCTATTGCAGTTTCTTTTCCCGTGTACCCGGTCCCGGCGACCTGGCCCGGTTCTGTGCCGCCCTGCGATTGCAGATAGGGCAGGTCGCCGAACTGGCCGAGGTGGCCGACCTCTCCTTTGCCACCATCTTCATCGGCGGCGGCACGCCGTCGATCCTGCCGGTCCGGGCGCTGGCCGAGGTGCTTGCCGAGCTGCACCATCGGTTGCCCGTTGCCGGGACCGCCCCGGAGATCAGTGTCGAGGTCAACCCCGGCACCATCGATGCGGAGGGACTCATCGAACTGCGCCGGGCCGGCTGCAATCGCCTCTCCATCGGCATCCAGTCCTTCGATGACCAGGAACTGGCCGGGCTGGGGCGTATCCATAGCGCTGCCGAGGCCCGGGCCACCATCGCCGCTGCCCGCGCGGCCGGTTTCGACAACCTGAGCTTCGATCTGATGTACGGCCTGCCGGGCCAGACCGCGGCCGATTGGCAGGCGACCCTGGACCAGGCCCTGGCGTTCGATCCGGTCCATCTGTCGATGTACGAGCTGACCGTGGAGGAGGGGACGGACCTTGCCCGTGACGCTGAACAGGGCAGATGGCGGCTGCCGGACGAAGAGGAGATCCTGTTGATGATGGCGGCCATCGATGCGGCCATCGGGGCCGGCAGCCTGGTCCGCTACGAAATCTCCAACTATGCCCTGCCGAGCCGGGAGTGTCGCCACAATGTCAACTACTGGCAAAACGGCTGGTACCTGGGCTTGGGGCCGGGCGCGGTCAGTGGTCTCGGCGGTGAGCGGAGAACGGCGGTGGCCGATCTGGCCGAGTATTGCCGCCTGGTCGAGGCCGGCCGGCCGGTGTGGCGGGAGGTGGAGCGGCTCGACCGGGAGGCGGCCTTCCGCGAGACCGTGGTCATGGGGCTGCGGATGCTGGCCGGGGTGACCATCGAGGACCTCCGGCTCCGCTTCGGCCTGGACCCGGCCACCTATTACGGCCCGATCCTCGAACGGTTGGTCGGCCAGGGATTCCTGCGCCTAGAAGAAGGTCGCCTCCGACTCACTACCAGGGGTTTGCCCCTGGCCAACCGGGTGATGGCCGAGTTGGTGTAGGCTTGACGGATGCGGGCGGGAATGGTACCACAATTCTGAAGATCATCCCCGCCGAACATCTGTTCAGAGCAATTGCAAGGAGGAAGCCATGGAGTGCCAACTAACCGTTCTGTGTGAAAATTCCGTTGCCTTTCCCCATGGTCTCATGGGCGAGCACGGCTGGGCCGTCCATGTCGACACCGGGGAGAGGAGCCTGTTGCTCGATACCGGCCAGGGGCTTGGCCTGGTCAACAACAGCCGGGTCCTGGGCGTCGACCTGAGCCGGTTGGACGCGATTGTTATCAGCCATGGCCATTACGACCACACCACCGGCCTGCCCGACGCGCTCGTGGCAAGCGGCGGCACCGACGTCTACCTCCATCCCGACGCTTTTGTCGACCGCTACTGGTTCAAGGACGGTCAATGCCGGGAAATCGGCATCCGCTACAAACGGGGCTATCTCGAATCGCTCGGCGCCCGTTTCAAACCGGTGACCGGGTTCAGCGAAATTTTTCCGGGCATCTACCTGACCGGCGAGGTACCCAAGGCAAGCGATTTCGAGCCGCCCGACGCCACCATGAAGCTGCGCGGCGCCGACGGTGCCTGGCTCCAGGACGAATTGAAGGACGACCTGTCGCTGGTGGTGGACACCGACAAGGGCCTCACCGTGGTCCTTGGCTGCGCCCACGCCGGCCTGATCAACATTCTCACCCATGTCAGCGCCAACCTGCCCGGCCGTCCCATCCACATGGTCATCGGCGGCACCCACCTGGGTTTTGCCGACCAGCGCCAGTTCGATGCCACCGTGGCGGCGTTGGACCGGTTCGGCGTCCAGCGGCTGGGGGCTTCCCACTGCACCGGCCTGGTCAACTGCGCCCGTCTGCACCAGGTCTACGGCGATCGGTTCTTTTTCGCCGCCGCCGGCAGCCGCCGGTGAGCCATCTCATGGCAATTCCGGCTCTTAACGGACTTGCCTTTGTCGCCGGGGCAGGGTAAAAGAGCTGGTTGAACGCATGCCCGCATCCGGTTTTTCGGGCCGGGGATGCACGAGGTGCGCCGGGAAGCGGTGCGCCATGCACGGCTGTCTGTCTGTCGGTTCGATCGACCGCATCCATCGGCCGATCCCCATACGTTTTCTTTTCATTCAACCAAAGGAGCACGATTATGGCAGGTTTTGTGTATCAGGATCCCTTCCCGCTCGGTAAAGACGAGACCAAGTTCCGTCTGTTGGAAGGCTCCGGCAAGTATGTGTCCACCGAAACCTTCAACGGTCAGGAGGTCCTCAAAGTCGATCCGGAAGGGTTGAAGGTGCTGGCCAACCAGGCCATGCGCGAAGTCAGTTTCCGTCTGCGCCCGGCCCACAACGAGCAAGTCGCTAAAATTTTTGCCGATCCCGAATCCTCACGCAACGACAAGGAAGTGGCCTATGCCATGCTTCGCAACGCCGAGGTGGCCGCCAACTACGTGCTGCCGGTCTGCCAGGATACCGGCACGGCCTGCGTGGTCGCCAAGAAGGGCCAGAATGTCTGGACCGGCTGCGACGACGCCGAGATGCTCTCCGCCGGCGTCTACACCACCTACACCGAGGAAAACCTGCGCTATTCCCAGAACGCGCCCCTGAACATGTACGACGAGGTCAACACCAAGACCAACCTGCCGGCGCAGATCGACATCTACGCCACCCAAGGCGCCGAGTACAAGTTCCTCTTCCTGGCCAAGGGCGGTGGTTCCGCCAACAAAACCTATCTCTACCAGGAGACCAAGGCCCTGCTCAACCCCGGCACCTTGAAGAAGTTCCTGGTGGAGAAGATGAAGTCCCTTGGCACCGCCGCCTGTCCGCCCTACCATATCGCCTTCGTCATCGGCGGCACCTCGGCCGAGACCTGCCTGAAGACGGTCAAGTTGGCCTCGGCCAAGTACCTCGACACCCTGCCCACCAGCGGCAACGAGCTGGGCCGCGCCTTCCGCGATGTGGAACTGGAGCAGGAACTCCTGGTGGAAGCCCAGAAGCTCGGCCTCGGCGCCCAGTTCGGCGGCAAGTATTTCGCCCACGACATCCGCGTCGTCCGGCTGACCCGTCACGGCGCCTCCTGTCCGGTGGGCATGGGCGTGTCCTGTTCGGCCGACCGCAACATCAAGGCCAAGATCAACAAGGAAGGCCTCTGGATCGAGCAGATGGACGACAATCCCGGCCGTCTGATCCCGGCCGAGTACCGTGACCGCAAAGGCGGCCATCAGGTCAAGATCGACCTCAATCAGCCGATCAAGAACGTGCTGGCCGAGCTGACCAAGCATCCGGTGGCCACCGTCCTTTCCCTGACCGGCACCATCATCGTCGGTCGGGACATCGCCCATGCCAAATGGAAAGAGCTGCTCGACGCCGGCAAGCCGCTGCCCGACTACCTCAAGAACCATCCGGTCTACTACGCCGGCCCGGCCAAGACCCCGCCCGGCAAACCCTCCGGTTCCTTTGGTCCGACCACAGCCGGCCGCATGGATTCCTACGTCGACCTGTTCCAGGCCAACGGCGGCTCCCTGGTGATGATCGCCAAAGGCAACCGCTCGCAGCAGGTCACCGATGCCTGCAAGAAGCACGGCGGTTTCTATCTGGGCTCCATCGGCGGCCCGGCGGCGCTCCTGGCCGAAGAGAACATCAAGAAGGTCGAGTGCCTGGATTACCCCGAGCTGGGCATGGAGGCGGTCTGGAAGATCGAGGTGGTCGACTTCCCGGCCTTCATCCTGGTGGACGACAAGGGCAACGACTTCTTCAAGTGTCTTTGAGACCACCCGTTCAGCTGCGCCCCGCAGTTGAGCGATGAATAACCCGACAGGCGGGGAGGCCGAGCGCTTCCCCGCCTGTCGCTTTGTGAGCAGGTATGGACGATCTGAAAACCTCCGAGGCCTGGCGGATCTTTCGCATCCAGGCCGAACTGATCGACGGCATCGAAACCCTGAACGACCTGGGACCGGCGGTGTCGGTGTTCGGCGGCGCCCGCTTCGGCGAGGATTCGCCCTATTACCAGGCCGC
>JAUWAH010000412.1 GCA_030602145.1 Desulfobulbus sp. | reverse complement strand
GAATACAACCCTCGGACCCTTGTCTGCAACGAAGCAAAACCTCCGACGAAAAAAAGTCGCGGGCGGAGATAACACGCCCAGTGCCCCCTGCCAATACTTGCCAACAACACACCCTGCCAGGAGTTTGATACGGCCCCCTGTGACTCTTCTTTCATTCTTTGCCGACGGCACGGTCATCCTCTCTTTTTCTTCGCCCTATCGTCCTTTTTCCGACGAATACGCACCTACCATTTTCGCAAGCCGATTCGAATGTCGTCCGAACCCTTGGACCGACGCAATATCCGTCGTGTTTGCAGGAGTATGAATGAATTTTACCGAGTTTCAATTGAACGAATACCTTCTCAAAGCAATTTCGCAATGCGGTTTCACCGCTCCCACCCCTATCCAGCAACAAGCCATTCCTGCCATCCTTGCCGGTCGTGATGTCCTCGGCCTGGCCCAGACCGGTACTGGGAAAACCGCTGCCTTCATCCTGCCCGTTGTCCAGCATCTGATGAAGACTCCGTGCAAACAGCCCAGGGCTCTTGTTGTTGCCCCGACCCGGGAGTTGGCTGAACAGATAACTGATTTCACCCGCGTTCTTATCCGTCAAACCCGGCTGCGAACCCTTGCCCTTTACGGTGGAGTCGGCAAATCAGCCCAGATTGCAGCCCTTCGCCAAGGTGTTGATATCGTTGTAGCCTGTCCAGGACGTCTTTTGGATTTGCAGAATGATAAAGCTGTCGACCTCTCCCGGGTCGAAGTGCTGATCCTCGATGAGGCGGATCACATGTTCGACAAAGGGTTTTTGCCCGATATCCGCAGAATTCTCCGCCTGCTGCCTGCCAAGCGGCAAAACCTGGTCTTCTCTGCCACCATGCCCCATGAAATCGCCCACCTGGCAGAAAATATTCTGGTCAATCCGGCAACCGTACGGATCAACCCCAGCCGTCCGGTGCAGTCGATCTCCCATCGGTTGTTCGACGTTGATCAGGGGCAGAAAACCAATTTGCTTGTGCACCTGCTCAACGAGGAGCCGATGGCCGCCACCCTGGTCTTCACCCGAACCAAGCACAAGGCCAAACACCTGGCCCAGAAGCTCATTCAATCCGGTTTCAAGGCCACATCGCTGCAGGGCAACCTATCCCAGAACAAAAGGCAGCAGGCGCTCAACGATTTCAAGAACGGAACATCCAACATTCTTGTTGCCACCGATATCGCCGCGCGGGGCATCGATGTGACCGGTATTTCCCATGTGATCAATTACGACATGCCGGACACCGCCGAAGCTTACATCCACCGGACAGGGCGAACCGGTCGTGCTACCCGTTCCGGTGAAGCCCTGAGCTTTGTCACCGGTGAGGACAGGAGAATGCTCCATCTGATCGAGCGTTCACTGGACAAGCCCATGTCCCGTCAAATTATGCCGAAACTGCCCGATTCGCAGGCACCGGTCCTCCAGCAGCGAAGATCTTCGCCTGCTCAACCGGTGTCATCGCCCCGAAAGGACCCACAAGGGGCAATGAAACCTGTCGCGGCAACCGGTAAGAAACGATCCCGCTCCACCACCTCCGGAATCTTTGGTCTCTCCGGCCGTGGCAAGCAATGAGCGATCGTCTACAGATTACTGCACGTTCAAACCGAGCGTGCAGTGAAGCACCCTTGGTCCAGCACTGGGCCAACACCACAACCGTGCGCTTTGCGCACAACCAACGAGGAGTAGTGACAATGGCTGAAGGAACTGTAAAATGGTTTAATGATTCCAAAGGATTTGGTTTTATCGCCCAAGACGGTGGCAAGGATGTGTTTGTTCATCATTCCGCCATCCAAGCCGACGGGTTTAAATCCCTCCAGGAGGGAGAACGCGTCAGTTTTGATGTGGTCGATGGCGCCAAAGGTCCTGCAGCCGCTCGTGTTGTCAAAAAACGCTGAGATCGGTAAGGAAAAAAAACCCCGCGCTTTGCGCGGGGTTTTCCGTCCTGGCAAGGACTAACTCATGGCGACGAGGTGACAATGACGAAACGAACGAACTACAAGCAGGAAAAACGATTGAAAGAACTCGAAAAACAGAAAAAAAAGGAAGCCAAGAAGGAGCGCAAGCTCAACAGGGAAAAAACTGACTCGCCACCCGATGGGATCGGTTTAGAGGAAGAGTGACCCGCAGCCATTTTTCTCCTTGGAGGAGATCACCCCCCAGCCCCTGGGCCTCCGGTCATAACTGAGTCCACAACTCCAATGGCTGATCAGCCCATCCCTTGTAAGCGGATTTGATGACGACGGCGCCATTGTCCCATTTTTCCGTTGCCTGCCGTTTCGATGTATACACCTCCATGTTTTTCCTGATGCTGTTTCGTTGCCGATTGACTACGGTCTTGACGGCAATGTATGTCTGAACGCCTGGTTGTTGGCCGTGGACCGGGCCGCCCCCCGGAACTCCTCTCCAGGAGACGCATGTTCGAGCAACTCACCCTTGTCGCTAAAACCCTCGGGGCCACGGGCACGGCCGTTGTCCCGGCCGAGATGCTGGTAATCGATGAACGATTCGCCGATCTGTGTGGAGCGCCGCATCGCTGTCCGAGTTACGGGCTGGCTCCCGGTTGTCCGCCCCATGCCATGCGACCTGCCCAATTTCGCCAAATTCTAGGGCACTGCAAGCATATCCTGGTCTTCAAGATCGATGCGCCCGCGGCTGATCTGGTCAGTGAACAGCGTGTGATTATTGCCAGGAATATCCACCGTATAGCCTCAACGTTGGAGCAAACGGCTCTCGACGCTGGATGGCAGCAGGTACGGGGCATGGCGGCCGGTTCCTGCAAGGAGCTGTTTTGCAGCCAGGACGAATCCTGCGTGGTACTTGAGTGCGGTCTGCCCTGCCGCCACCCTGACTTGGCCCGCCCCTCGATCTCCGCCGTGGGGGTTGATTTCCAGGCGCTGGCGGACCGGGTCGGTTGGGCATTTAGCCCCATCTCTCCCGAGGAAGTGCCCGATGAACCAACCATGGGATTGATGGCCGGGTTGGTGTTGTTGGGCTGAAAGACAGGAACCGTTCGCCAGTGATGGGCGCGAATTCCCATCCAACGGT
>JAUWAH010000202.1 GCA_030602145.1 Desulfobulbus sp. | reverse complement strand
GGTGTAGGAAGCGCTGGCCGAAGGCGAGAAATCGGGAAAGGGGGCCTTTGGATCGTGCAGTGGTATGATTTCCCGTTCCGAATGCGTCTCATGCGGGTTTTCAGCGGCCGGAACCAGGTTGTCGATCAGCCCGATGAGCAGCATCCCGCCGAAGAACGAGGCAGCGTTCACCCAGTTTCCCCAGTAGTCGCCGTAACATTCCGAGAGCGCCTCCACGCCCTTGAAGAATATTTCCACAAAGGCCACATACAGCATCACGCCGGCTGAAAATCCGGTGGCAATGGAAAGAAACCGGTAATTGGTCCTCTTCACCGTGAAGGCGATCACGCTGCCGATACCGGTTGCCATGCCGGCGAACAGCGTGAGACCGAAGGCAATCAACACATCGTTCATGAGCGTTTCTTCCTTGGCTGGAAACCACGTGGACTATACTTCAGGGCTTGATATAGGCGTAGCCGTCCCGTTGCAGTTCGATCAGCGCCACCACACCGGCCGGAACGACCTCACAGCCCTCGATCAGGTTGTCTGGATCGACGTTGAAGTGGTTGAGGGCGTTGCGGCAGACCTTGAAAGCCACCCGCGCCTGCTGCAACTGCCAGATCTCCTCGCGAAAGGCAGCGCACTGATCGCTCTGCAGCAGGGTGACCGCCGGGCCGTTGAAGAGCAGGACCAGATCGTAATGCTTTTCCGGTACGGCGCGGATGAGGTTGCCGGCGTTGGCCAGGGCGATGGCCAGGGGCTTGACCTCGTCGAGGTCGACATGAAGAACGGCGCGATAGATCATGATGGGGCTCCTTGCTGCTGCTCGGTGCGATAGAAGGCGGCATCGAACAGGCGGCGGGTGTATTCGTGCTGCGGGTTGGCGAACAGGGCGGCGGCCGGACCGCTTTCCACCACCTGGCCCCGGCGCATCACCGCCAAATGGTCGGCCAGGGAGCGGACGGTGCGCAGGTCGTGGGTGATGAAGATATAGGTGAGGTGGTAGCGTTCCTGGAGGGAGCGCAGCAACTCGAGCACCTGTTTTTGGATGGTTACATCCAGGGCGCTGGTCGGCTCGTCGAGGATGAGCAGCTTGGGCCGAAGGATGATAGCCCGGGCGATGGCGATCCGCTGGCGCTGGCCGCCGGAGAATTCGTGGGGAAAGCGGCCGGCCAGGGAGGGATCGAGTTCGACGTCGCGCAGGGCCTGCTCGACCAGTCCGCGCCGCTCGTGCCTGGACCCGCCGAGGCCGTGCACCTCCAGACCTTCGGCGATGATCTGCTCGATGGTCAGCCGCGGCGACAGTGAGGAAAAGGGGTCCTGGAAAACGATCTGCAGCTCCTTGCGCAGAGGCCTAAACCGGCCGGTGCTCAGGTCGGAGAGGCATTGGGAGGCGGCGGCATCGGGAAAGTAGTCCACCCGGCCATCATAGCGGATCAGGCCGAGCAGGCAGAGGGCAAGGGTTGACTTGCCCGATCCGGATTCGCCCACCAGTCCCAGGGTCGTGCCCCGGGGCAGATTGAGACTGACGCCGTCCACTGCCCTGATCTCCCTGGTCCGCCGGCGCAGCCGGTCTGCCCATGAAGCCGGCATCTTGAAGGTGCAGGTGATGTCGGTGAGTTCGATCAGGTTGGTGCCGCCGAGCCGGGTCGCCTGGACGGTGTCGGGCACCGCGGCCAGCAGATGGCGGGTATAGTCCTGCTGGGGCCGGGTGAAGATCGTCGCCGCCGAACCCTGTTCGACGATCCGGCCACCGTGCATGATCGACACCGTGTTGGCGATCTTGCGGACCATGGGCAGGTCGTGGGTGATGAGCAGTACCGACATTCCGTACTCGGCCTGGATATCCTGGATGAGGTCGAGGATCTGGTTCTGGATGGTGACGTCGAGGGCCGTGGTCGGTTCGTCGGCGATCAGCAATTGAGGCCGGCAGGCCAGGGCCATGGCAATGATCACCCGCTGGCGCTGGCCGCCGGACAACTGGTGCGGGTAGCAGTGGATCCGCTGGTCGGGCTGGTCGATGCCGGTGCGGTCCAGCAGGTGAAGGGCACGCCGGAATGCTTCGGTCTTATTCAGCTTTTGGTGGAGGAGCAGGGGCTCCATCAGTTGGTTGCCGATGGTGTAGACCGGGTTGAGCGAGGTCATCGGCTCCTGGAAGATCATGGCGATACGGTTGCCGCGGATGGCCCGGATACCCTTCTTGTCCAGTTTGGTGAGTTCCCTGTCTTCGAAGACTATGGAGCCGGTGGTCTGTACACGGTTGGTTTCCTCCAGTAGCCGAAGGATGGACAGGGCAGTGATCGACTTGCCGGAGCCGGATTCGCCGACCAGTCCATGGGTTTCGCCGGCTTCGATGCGCAGATTGATACGATCCAGGACCGGAGTCTGGCCGCCTTCGGCATCATAGAAGGTGAGGGAAAAGGAGTCGATGGTCAGCAGGGGCGCCATGGAAATTCCGAAAGAAGACGAGCCTTTTGCAAAAAGACGGTTTTGTCATTCCCGGGGCAGTTAACGGGAGTCCGGGCCAAGAACAATCAAAGGGATATGGATTCCCGCCACAGCCTGTTCCCTTGAAGAGAGGGCGGGAATGACGACGCAACTCACCAACGGTTCATTGTGCAAGAGGCTCAGAAAGATCGTTGGCGCTAGACTACCCCAGGGATGGCCGGGCGGCAACAGGAAGATTTTCGATCTTCGGCCGCCCCGTCCGACCAAGTCGATTCATGCCTTGATCAAAGCGTCTGTTGTGGTGTACATCCAAGGGGTGAACAAGGCGGCCCGGTGCCGCCGATCGGCTCTCGCCTGGCCGTTGATCTCCTTGTTCCGTGTATTCCCGCCTTGCCCATCGGAAACCCGTGTATGTCCACATCTCGTCGCGTGTCCATCATCAGGGACCTGGTCCTGTACGTCCTGACCTGCATCGGCCTGGTTTGGCTGGTGCTGCGTGGCGCCGAGCAACTCGGCTATCAGTGGCATTGGCGGCAGGTTGCTCATCATCTGATTGTCATGGGCGACGGCAGTTTGACCGCCGGCCCACTGATCAGGGGGCTGCTGGTCACCATGGAGATCACTCTGGTTAGTCTGGTGCTCGCCGGCGGCATCGGTTTGACTGTTGCCCTGTTACGACTTTCCTCCTCCCGGCTCGGTCGCTGTGCAGCACGTGTCTACCTCGAATCGATCCGCAATACTCCCTTGCTGGTCCAGATTTTTTTCTTTTATTTCGTTGTTGCGCCACTGTTTGACATCGGACGCACCACCACTGCCATCCTTGCTTTGAGTTTGTTCGAGGGCGCTTATGTTTCCGAGATCATCCGCGCCGGCATCATCTCCATCGGCCGCGGCCAATGGGAGGCCTGCTATAGCCTCGGGCTGAGTCGCACGCAGAGTTACCGGGCCGTCATCCTTCCCCAGGCCCTGCGCCGCATTCTGCCGCCGCTGACCAGTCAGGCGGTTTCATTGATCAAGGATTCGGCCCTGGTCAGCACCATCGCGGTCTATGACGTCACCATGGCGGGAAGGACCATCGTTGCAGACACCTTCCTGGTCTTCGAAGTCTGGTTCGTGGTGGCCGCCTTGTACCTGACGCTCACTCTGAGCCTGTCTGCCCTGGCGAGCCGACTGGAACGCCGTTTCCCCCGGGTTGCCTGAATGCAGACGATCCTCGACGCGACATCCGCCGACCAGGTGGTCATTGTCGCCGATCATCTCCGCAAGAACTTTCCAGGCCCGGTGGTCGCCCTGGATGACTGCTCTCTGCAGGTACGGCGCGGCGAGGTTATGGTGGTGATCGGGCCATCCGGATCGGGTAAATCAACCCTGCTGCGTTGCCTCAACGGCTTGGAAACCGTGGATAGCGGTCGTATCGTCATCGACACCGTCCCACTTGACGATCAGGAAACCCATCGCTTGGCCATCCGCCGAAGGGTGGGCATGGTCTTTCAATCGTTCAACCTTTTTCCCCACCTGACGGTCGAAGGCAATATCAACCTGGCCCAACGGTTGGTGCGTGGCCGGAGCCGTACCGCCGCCCTGGCGACCACCGTGTCCCTGCTGGATAAGGTCGGCCTGGCCGACGCGTTGCACAGGTATCCCGATGAACTGTCCGGCGGCCAGCAGCAACGGGTGGCCATTGCCCGCGCCCTGGCCATGCATCCCAAGGTGATGCTGTTCGACGAGGCCACCAGTGCCCTGGACCCAGAGATGATCGGTGAGGTGCTGGACGTAATGCGCACCTTGGCTGCTGAAGGCATGACCATGGTGGTGGTCACCCACGAGATGGGCTTTGCCCGTGAGGTCGGCGACCGGGTGGTCTTCATGGAACAGGGACGAATTGTCGAGCAGGCGGCCACCGACGATTTTTTTCAGCGACCAGCCAAGGAGCGGACCAGGGCGTTCTTGGGTCTGGTGGTGTGAACCATTGGGCTTGGTTCTCGACAAGAACAGCATGAAGGTTAATGTTTATATATATATTATATGTTGATTTTTTGAGAATTGCTTGGTCTTGATGAGTTGTTAAGCCAGGGTCGAAGAGATGGGTTAAATTAATGACTGTTTACGTAAGTATTTGTCTTGGGATTATTTTGAATATTTTATTTTTTTCTTTGGTGCACGCAGAGTATGACAGTGCTTTTTCTATAACAGAATCAAAAAAAAGGTGTGATTATAATAAAAATTATACAAATAAAGTTTATAAAAAAGATTTCAAATGGTTTTATAATCAAAGTGAAATGAATAATGTTTTTAATGAATTGTATTTTTCTGGAAAAAGATTAGATTATCATGCTTATTATGATATAGGTTCTGATTCATTCTATCTACAATATGCATGCGATAAATTTATAATACCTGTAAAGATTACAGAAAATTTTATAAAAAGTGTGACATTGCACATTGAAACAGCATTGAAACATGGATATGCAAGTTTTGTTTTCTTTCCTGACATGGGCCACGCACACCTGTATTTCCAACAGGGCCATTGGGATAATAAATATGAAAATTTTGATTTTTCATATAAAAATATGGCGAAATTGTATGAAAAGATGCTTGCCGACACAAGCATGCAGCCTCTTTATCATCTCAGCGAAGGACTGAAGATGATCAATGACAAAAAAGAAATTATCGATGATCCGTCTCTATCTTTTAAATACTGGAACAGGAATTTCTTGGGGAAAAACAACGGAACTTCAGAATACGCAATTCATATTGTTCCAGATGTAACAAGGTACAATACCGTTTGCAGTCTAAAAGGATACAAGAACTGGAGCGCTGGTTTTGCGATAAGCGCCAGTCAGTTCGGTTGCTTCCCTTATCGGGATAGAGAAGGGAAGATCCGTTATTTCGATATCAGTCTCTATGATCCCTGTTGTCATTCTAGCACCTATTCTTTTGACTAACCTCGACCCCCTGAGCACAATGTGAAGTTTTTGACTTGGCCTGTCGGTTTGAAAATACAGAGAAAAAAGTTGTCGTTCTTTTG
>JAUWAH010000319.1 GCA_030602145.1 Desulfobulbus sp. | reverse complement strand
GGGGGCGACATCGCCCCCCTGCTCTCCCGCTGCCAGGTCCTGGTCCTCAACCCACTGAAAGCGGACGATATCCAGGCGGTCATCCGTCGAGCCCTCATCGATGCCGACCAGGGGGTGGGCGGCCACCAACTGACCATCGAGGACCGGGGACTTCGACTGCTGGCCGAGGCGGCGGACGGCGATTGCCGGCGGGCCTTGAACGTGCTGGAGACCGCGGTCGCCCTCACCCTGGAATCGCTCCATCGCCAGCCGAACGCGACGGCCGGACAACGACTCATCACCGAGGGCTGCATCCGCGAAACCCTGCAACACCGGCCGCTGCGCTACGACGGCACCGGCGAGGAGCATTACAACCTCATCTCCGCCCTGCACAAGAGTTTGCGGGACAGCGATCCGGACGGCGCCGTCTACTGGCTGGCCCGGATGCTGGCCGGCGGCGAGGATCCCCTTTACCTGGCCCGGCGCATGATCCGCTTTGCCTCCGAGGACATCGGCAATGCCGATCCCCAGGCCCTCCAGGTCGCCCTCAACTGCCGGGATGCCTATCACATGCTGGGATCGCCGGAGGGTGAACTGGCCCTGGTCCAGGCCGCCCTCTACCTGGCCACCGCGCCGAAAAGCAACGCTGTCTACACTGGGTACGGCAAGGTGCGGGCCGACATCCGGCGGACCGGCTCCCTGCCGGTCCCCCTCCATCTGCGCAACGCCCCGACCGCGCTGATGCAGGATTTGGGATACGGGCAAGGGTATCAGTACGCCCACGATGACCGCGACGCCCTCGTCGCCCAGGAACACCTGCCGCCGGAACTGCGCGGCGCCGTCTACTACGAACCGACCAACCGCGGCTACGAAGCGGTGATCAAGGATCGGCTCACCAAATGGAAACAGATCCTCAAACAAAGGGCCCAGCACCATGTACGCACACCACGCAAGGACTAAGCTCCCCCTGCTCCTCCTTCTGCTCCTGCCCGCCTTGATCCTGTCCACCGGCGACAGAGCCATGGGCGCCGGCTTGCGGCTCATCTACAGCAACGACAACATGGGTGAGATGGACGGCTGTGGCTGAGGCAGCAGCAAATTGGGCGGTCTGTCCAAGAAAGCTTTCCAAATCAAAGAGTTGAGCAAAGACCCCTCCCGGCCCGCCCTGGTGGTTACCGGCGGCAACCTCCTCTTTGCCGCCGACCGGCTCGAACCCGATGATGCCGCCAGAGCCACGATCACCGCCGAGGGTGTGCTCCAGGCCGGCCAGCTCATGGGAGCCGACTTTGCCGCCGTCGGTTCGCGGGACCTGGCCGCAGGCGTCCCCTTTCTGCAAAAGTCGCACAAGCCGCCGGCCTTCACCTGGCTGTCACTAAACCTGGTCGATGCTGCCAGCCGCAAACCCCTGTTCACACCGGTGCTCCATCGACGGGTCGGCGATATCACGCTCGCCATCCTGGCGATCACCGACCACACCGCCTTCCCCGCCGAGGCCGGGGGCTTTTTGGTTGAGGACTGGCGGATATCGCTCCCCAAGGTCCTGGCCTCCATCGGCAAAGACACGGACCTTGTCGTCCTGCTCTCCAACTATCCGCTTGCCGAAAACCAGGAAATCGCCCGCAGGCACAACACCATCGACCTGATCCTGCAGACGGGCCACGCCATCGGCAACATGAACCCGATCCCGATCGGCAACACCCTGATCGGCCAGGCCGAGATCCGCGGCAAGTATCTGGGTGTCCTCGATATCGATCGAAACCGTCGCGGTCCCTGGGTCGAGCGGGCCGACACCCCGCCAGGCACGGAGAAACGGCCGCCTGCAGCCATCTACAGCAACCGTTTTATCGCTCTCAAGGTTTCCCTGCCCGAAGACCCCGAGGTGGTCGCCGTGGTCAAGCAGACGCAAAGACGACTGGACAAGCTCCAGCACGGCCGGCAGCCGTGAGCGCCCTAAAACATCGCCCATTAAAAAAGGCCGCCCCGAAGGGCGGCCTTTTTAATGATTAAACCGGATAAGCTTATCTATGAAAGCCTTGGTTCCGACAAGGGTGCCATGTCGGAGCGTTTGGCTCTCATGGTTCGTTGTGGCCGGCTCATCTGGTCCAGCTTTGCTGGTTAGCAGCCAAACGCCTTCTGCAGGTTGGGGATGGTCTGCTTCTTGCGGCTCATCATGCCGTCGATCCACATGGAGTTGCCCGACAGTTTCGCACCGAAGGCACCTTCGATCAGGGCCGGATCATCGGAGAGAACCACCAGGTCAGTACCTTCCTTAACCACGTCGGTGAGCATGAGCAGGACGGAGTGACGCTCGGTACCCTTCTGCTGCTTCATAGCCTCGTACAGGGCCTCGCGCATGTCGGCGACTTGGTCGAGGGTGGCGAGTTCGAGCTGGCCGACACCGACCTTCTTGCCCTTCATGTCGAAATCCTTGTAGTCGCGATGGAGCAGATCCATGGCAGGCACGCCGGCCACGGCGCTCTTGGCCTTGAGCATCTCCATGAACAGACCGTCGGTATCGGTGACGCCGGCGATGGCGGCCAGTTCCTTGACGGCCTTCTTGTCGGCATCGGTACAGGTCGGGGACTTGAAGTTGACGGTGTCGCTGAGGATGGCAGCCAGCATCAGGCCCGCCACCTTGGGCTGCACCTGCACGCCTTCCATATCATAGAGGATCTTGAGAACGGTTCCGGTACAGCCGACCGGCATGTTGCAGAAGAAGATCGGCTGGTTGGTGGTGACATCGCCGATCTTGTGGTGGTCAACAACGGCCACGACCTCGCCGGCGCCCAGATTATCGGGAGCCTGGGTCAGATCGCTGTGATCGACCAGGGCAATCTTCTTGCCGGTGGCGTCGGTCAGAAGCTCGGGAGTAGCAAAACCGAACTGCTTGAGCACCATCTCGGATTCCGGATTCAACTTGCCGGAGACGGCGGGAACGTAATCCTCGCCCTTGGCCTTCATCAATTCGGCGTAGGCGATGGCGGCGGTGACAGAATCGGTATCCGGACTTTTGTGGCCAACAACATAAACAGACATAGCGTAATACCTCCCAAAACTTGTTCAATGACACATGAAAGATGTGCGCTTCTCTTCCCATCCGAACCCTTCACGGGCCGGAAACAATAAAATTGAACGACATTATAATGTTCACTGATAAGCGTCAAGCAGAAAAAGGGGCAATGCCGGGCCTTCTTCTCTGCCGCTAAAAACAAAGGGATCGACCACGTCGATCCCCTGCGAGATCCCCTATCGGCGACCGGTCGATCAGTCGCGGCTGCCGCCGAAGAACCGGAGCAGCATCAGGAAGAGATTGATGAAATCGAGATAGAGGGCCAAGGCGCCGATGATGGCTCCCTTACGGATGGCGCCTTCACCCTGCTCCATGATTCCCTGCTCGCCGATCTGTTTGATCTTCTGAACGTCATAGGCGGTCAAGCCTACGAAGACCAGCACGCCGATGGCGGAGATGGCCCAATAGAGGGCCGGGCTTTTCAGGAAGATGTTGACGATCGAGGCGAGAATGATGCCGATTAAGCCCATAAACATGAACGAGCCCATCCCGGAAAGGTCCCGCTTGGTAACCAGGCCGTAGACGGCCATGGCCGCGAACATGCCGGCGGTGATCAGGAAGGTGGTGGCGATCGATGCCTGGGTATAGGCGAGGAAGATGGACGAAAGCGTCACCCCGTTCAGCACCGAATAGCCGACAAAAAGGCCGGTGGCCGTTGCCGGCTGCATCTTCTCGACCCGGGCGGAAAGGTAGAACACCATGCCCAGCTCAACCAGGATGAGGATGAAGAAGAGCGGGCTGCCAACCAGGGCGCGCACCATGCCCGACTCGGCGAAAAAATAGGCGACAATGCCGGTCAAGGCCAAACCGATGGCCATCCAGTTGAAAACCTTGGCCAGAAAGACGGTCGAGGCCTCCTGCCGGGCACGGGTTAAGGTGATATCACGGGTTTGGTACTGGGTCTGCATGGTTGGTTCTCCTTGGTAATGAACTCTTCGATCGGTTGCGGTGGCCCAATTTTAATCATTTCGACCGGAAAGGCAACACAGACCGGACAAGCCAGTGCCAAAACCGCC
>JAUWAH010000084.1 GCA_030602145.1 Desulfobulbus sp. | reverse complement strand
GTTGCCGCCCGCATCGGTGCGAGCAGGCGACTCAACAGCCACCATGTGAGTCCTACCACCAGGAAAGTCACCAGGATCGCGGAAAGCAGGATGCGCTGCCGCATGGTGTGAATCGGGGCAAAGGCGCTTGCCGTCGGTTGTGAGACGGCCACATACCATCCGGCAACCGGAACACCTCTGGCCGAGATCAGTTCTTCGACTCCGTGGGCATTGGTTTCAATGCCGGACCCCTCATACCCCTGAACAAAGCGGTCTGTCAGCGGATTGACGCCGGGATCCGGGAGCGTTTCCATGATCCGGCTCTTGTCGGTGGCAGCAACAATCAGTCGATGTTGCGGGGCAACAAGCAGATAGCCGCCTGTTGTTCCGTAGGGGTTGTTCACAAATTTGTCTAAAAAATTGGTTGCGCTCAGGTCGATGACACCCACCAAAGCACCAATCACCTCCCCTTGGGGGTCGAGAAGAGGCGTTGCCATGGAAAAAACAGGGGCAGGCAGCATCCTGCCCGTAACCGGTCGGCCGATGGTCGTTTTGCCCTCCTTCAGCGCGGCGACGATATGATCACGGTCCATATAATTGATGCCGATCCGTGCCACCGAGAGCGGATGCGAGGCGATGGCCGTGCCGTCTGTTCCGGTGATATAGGTGCCGCCGTTGAACAGACTCTGAAAAATCGGGTGCCGTTCCAGGACTGCCTGCAGGGCCTTCGGATCACCGACCATCTCCGGGGTGACCTCTTTGCCGATTTCCCTGATGGAGTCGAGCCGGTGTTTCAGTTGTTCATTGACCTCGGCGGCGATGAATGAGACCATTGAGAACTGCTTCTCGCTCAGCAGGCGTTCCATGTCCGGGTAGAACAAACGGATGGCAGAGTAGGCAAGCGACCAGAGACTGACCAGGAAGATGGCCAGCGTGAAGATGGTTATTCGCACCTTCAGCGTCAGGCGGGTAAAGAATCCAAGGTTCATGGCTGTACTTGTAATTACTGCTACGCGGGGGTTGGTGGTTGGTGAGATTCCTTGATCGCCGCTCTGAGCAGGCCGGCGATGACTTCCTTGGTGAGCGGTTTCATGGCAAAGTCCTTGATGCCCATTGCCTTGGCCGTGGTTTCGTCGACCAGGTTACTGTACCCGGTGCAGAGAATAATCGGCAGGTCGGGCCGGATACCGAGCATCCGTCGGGCCAGGTCGAGGCCGGTCATGCCCGGCATGGTCTGATCGGTGATCACCGCGTCGAAGCGGTGGGGGTCGTTCTGGAAGGTCGCCAGAGCCTCCAGGCTGTTGGTGTGGGCGGTTACCTCGTAGCCGAGGCGCTTCAGCATGGAGCCGCCCATCTCGATGAGGATCTCCTCGTCGTCGACCAGGAGGATATGGCCGCTGCCGGCGGCGATCTCGTCGGTCGCATCGTCGGCGGCGGTTGCCTGGGTGTCGCAGGCGGGGAGGAAGATGGTAAAGATTGTGCCCTTGCCGGGCTCGCTCTCGCAGGTGATGAACCCGCCGTACTCGGAGACGATGCCATGGACGATCGAAAGACCCAGGCCGGTTCCCTGGCCGACACCCTTGGTGGTGAAATAGGGATCGAAGATCCGCTCACGGATCTCGGGAGCGATGCCCCGGCCGGTATCGGAGACGGACAGCACCGCAAAGTCGCCGGGCAGAACTCCCGGCTGCTGAACGAGATCGGCGGCTGTCAGTTCGCGGCTGTCGAGGGCGATCTCCAGGACACCGCCGGTCTGCTCCATGGCATGGAAGGCATTGGTGCAGAGGTTCATGAGCACCTGATGCATCTGGGTAGGATCGGCAAGAATGGACCGGGCAACCTCCAGTCGCGTGTTGATGGCGATGGTGGAAGGCAGGATCGGGCGAAGCAGCTTGACCACCTCCTTGATAGTCCGAGCAGGATCGTGGGCGTTGCGTTCGCCTGCACTCTGGCGGCTGAAGGCGAGGATCTGCTTGACCAGGGAGGCGGCCCGGTTGCCTGCTTCCAGCACTTTATTGAGATTCCTGGCCACGGCCGATCCCGGCTGGGAGTCGTCACGGGCCATTTCGGCATACCCAAGTACTGCTCCGAGGATGTTGTTGAAATCGTGGGCAATGCCGCCAGCCAGAGTACCGATGGCTTCCATTTTCTGGGCCTGCTGCAATTGGGCTTGCAACCGTTTATGCTCTTCCTCGGCCCGCTTGCGCTCGGTGATATCGGTGAACATGCAAAAAGAGCCGGCAAAGCGGCCTTCGCTGTCCTGCACGGCACTGGCCGAAACACGGGTCCAGACAGCGTGGCCGTCTTTGTGCCGCAGTCGGCGATCATAGCGGCTATTCTTGCCTTGCTTGCGGTCCCGCACTTGCAAAAAGTGGTCAGGGAGATCTTCCTGCCAGACGAAATCGTCAATGGGCAGGCCCAGCATTTCCTCAGGTGCATAGCCCAGCATCTCGGCCATATGAGAGTTGACGAACGTGGTCCGCATCGTTGTGTCCATCCCCCATATCCCTTCCAGGGCGGTCTGGACAATGCGGCGGTACTGTTCTTCGCTTTTTCGCAAGGCTTCGTTGGCCTGTTTGCGCTGGACGATCTTCCAGACCGCATCCATCATCAACGTCAGTTGGCGGGTGTCGCTGTCGTTGTAGTCCTCACTCTTATTGGCCACGGCGACCACCGCCACGATCTGCTCTTCACTGAACACCGGGATGGTCAGGTATCGCTCCAGTGGTACATGCCCCTGCGGCACGCCCTTCTTCCAAGGATTGGGCGCGGCAAAATCGTTGACCACCAGGGGCTGCCCCTGCCGCACGGCCTCACCCCATAAACCGGTTTTCTCCAGGTGATAGATGGTTTGCGGTTCAACGACGGTGCATTGCCGCATCACTTCACCTGACCAGCTGTTGAGGGTAAACTCCTGCTTGGCTGCATTGTAAAAATAGATATAGCCTATGGTGCTGCCGGTGAGAGTAATTGCTTCCTTGAGGGAAAAGTCGAGCAATTCCTGAATATCTGCGGCGGGATGCTGATTAATCCGCAGCAGGCTTTCCAGGCGGACTTCGTTTTGTTTTGTTGCTGCTTCCGCCTGTTTGAGGTCGCTGATATCGAGGCAATGGCCGATATAGCCGAGGAATTGGCCGGCACTGTCGAACCGGGCGTGCCATCATCCTTCAGCCAGCGGTATTCGCCGCGGGCGTTGCGCAACCGGTAGCTCATACTGAACTGCTCCCGCCGGTCAAAGGCGGTGACGTAGGTTTGGACGCAGCGGTCAAAGTCCTCCGGATGGATGCCTTGGGTCCAGCCGTTGCCCAACTCCTGTTCCAGGGTGCGGCCGGTAAAGCGGAGCCAGGGTTTATTGAAGTAGGTGCACAGTCTGTCCGGACCGCTCGCCCAAATGAGGGCCTGGCCGGAATCGGCGAGGGTGCGGTACTGCAGTTCGCTTTCGACAAGGGCTCGCTGGCTCTGTTTAAGTTCCTGATCCAGGGTGTGACGATGCAGGGCCATGGCAAGGGTGGCGGTCAGTTCCCGTTCCGGCACGGGTTTGATCAGATACCCATAGGGGCTGGCGATCTTGGCCTGTTCCAGCAAGGGATCTTGGGAATACCCGGTCAGAAAGACGATGGGGACATCCGTTGCCTGGCAGATGGCTTCAGCGGCCATGATGCCGTTCATGGGTCCGGCCAGCTCGATATCCATGAGCACCAGATCGACCCGGTTGCCGGCAACAAAAGCAACCGCTTCTTCGCCGCTGGCCAAGGGGCCTGCCACTACATAGCCCATGCGTGTAACCATTTCCTGGACACAGCAAGCCAGGATGCCATCGTCCTCAACGAGGAGAATGTGTGCTTTATTCACTGGCAAGGCTCCTTGTGCGAAGGGTAAAGGTAAGGGTGAAACGGGTTCCCTGCCGCTGGTCCATCTCGTAGCGACCGCCCAGTTGATGTTGGCCGAGCATCCGCACCAGCATCAGGCCCAATGTTTTGGCGGTGCGCCAGTCGAAATCAGCCGGCAGGCCGACACCGTTATCGGCCACGGACAAGGTGAAGGTGTTGTTGTCGCGGCTCAGGGCAATATGAATGATGCAATCTTCACCCTCCGGATGCGAACCGTTGTCGGGAAAGGCGTACTTGAGGGCATTGGTGACCAGCTCATTGATGATCATGCCGCAAGGTACGGCCAAATCCAGCGGCATGCGCACTCCCCGGGCGGCGATATCACAGCGGATGCGAGCCGTGCCGAAGGAGGTGCGCAGGTGCGAAATCAGGGAGTGCAGGTACTCCTGGAAATCGATGCTGGCCAAGCTGTCGGAGCGGTAGAGCTTTTCATGAACCAGGCTCATGGATCTGATTCGGCCGCTGAGTTCCGCCAGCACGGTCAAAGCTTGCGGATTGTCCATGGACTGCCGCTGCAGGTCGAAGAGGCCGACAATGGCCGCCAAGTTGTTTTTGACCCGATGATGCACCTCGCGCAGCAGTGCCTCCTTTTCCGCCACAGAGGCCCGCAGCGCCTCTTCCGCCTGCTTCCGGGCACTGATATCTCGAACGATGTTCATCACAGCAGGCTCGCCTTCGTAGTCGACGCTCTGCGCCAGGATCTCAACCGGAATCTCCCGCTGGTCTTTGTCGATCAGGACCGTTTCGAACTTGGCTTGGCCGGTCGTTGCCAGGGTTGCCAACCGCTGGGCAATGGATTCCGGGGAAACGGCTTTCTCTACATCCAGAGCCGTCATCCCCGCCAGTTCGGCCTTGGAATAGCCGACCATGCCCGCGGCCGCGGTATTAACGTTGAGAAAGGGTGCCGGCTTCCCATCAGGATTTATCCTGAACAGGGAGATGCCGTCCTGGTTGGCCTCGAAGAGGTCGCGATATTTCCGCTCTTGTACAGCCAGCAATTCCTCGGCCCGCTTGCGCTGGGTAATGTCTTCGAACAGACAGGCAAATTGGCCGGGTGCCGGGCTGAAAGCGTGCACCGAGAAATGCTTGTCGATCTCCCGGCAGTAGTTTTCAAAGTGGATCGGCTGACCGGTCAGGGCAACCTGGCCGTACGTGGCTATCCAGTGCGGTTCAATGTCGGGAAGGATATCGAGGACGGTGCGGCCGACCACCTGGACCGCGCTCAAGCCGGTCATCCGTTCAAAGGCTGGATTGACGGCGATAAAACGGTAATCGACCGGATGACCTTGATCGTCACAAAGGATCTCATGAAGAGAAAAGGCGTTGAGCATCTCCTTGAAAAGCTGGGCATACTGGCGTTCCGAACGCCGGAGGTCGGAGATGTTGTCGACGGTGAGCAGCACACCCTGCCTGCCACTGACGGCAAAAGACCGGAACGTGTACCTGATCCATAGCGGCTCGCCTCCCAGTTCACAGTTGAGCTGCGTCTCGCCTCTCTGGTCATCGATCGTTGCCGTGCCGGCGAGGGTTGCCCGCAGGCCATGGAAGAGGGCACAGGCGGGGCAGGCGTCCGAGTGGCCGCAGCCCCTGGCAGTTCGCAGCCGATTGATGCAGCGGAAAAAATCACCGCATCTGAGCACTGATCCGCCCCCTGAAGAAAGGCTGAACATGTGCTCGGCGGGCGGGTTGGCGGCAATGATTTCTTCCCGGTCGTTGAAGACCAGCATGCCCACCGGCGAGGTTTCCAGGATGATCTGGAGCTGCAGGTCGGCAGCCGTGAGGGAGGATGTGTCTTCCTTCATGGTTCCACTCTCTATTTGGTGCTTGGGAGGCAAATGGCCAACCGGAATTCGATATCATCCGTCCCACCAGGTGTGTGTACCACGGAGTGATTGAGCGCAACAAGAAGATCCTTGCGAAAATGCTTGCGCAGCAATGCCTTTGGGGGAAGGTGCCCGCCTGCGGCATCCGCCAAGGAGGCTATGCGGGCGGGAAACAACCCGGCACGGAGGAGGACACAGTGCTTGCTCGCAACCACCTGGTCCCCCGGGACGCTCCTGCTGGTCAGGGAGAGGCCAGCTCCTCAATTTTCGGTGAAAGGATCGCTCAGTGCGGGGAACTCCAGCAGTGCGGCCAGACGAAACAGCGCCGAGAGAGTGGGCGGCTTAGGCCTGTTCCGCTTTGTGCTCGTCCGCCGGTTTTGTCGGCTCAGGGAACAGGATCACCCGGTTGCGGCCGTCGTTTTTTGCATGATACAGGGCCAGATCGCTGCGCTCAAGCAAGGTGTCCACGGTGCTGCCGGCAGCCGCCGAGGCCACGCCGATACTGAGCGTGATATGCAGGTTCCCGGAACGGGTGGCCATGGCGGTTTCGGCAATCCGACGGCGGATTCGGTCGAAGAGGGCGAAGCGATCCGTTGCTGCTCGCAAGGTTGAGACGATCAGAAACTCCTCGCCGCCCATGCGACCAACGGTGTCGTCTTTGCGGAGGCTGTCCTTGAGGATGGTTGCCAGCCCGCAGAGGATGTCGTCGCCGGTTTGATGGCCATGGATGTCGTTGATCTGTTTGAAATGATCGATATCGCAGATGGCCACGGCCAGTCCATGACGATCGGCATGGACCAGTTGTTGATGGAGATGATCGAGAATGGCGCGGCGGTTGAACAAGCCGGTCAGTGGATCGTGAGTGGCCTGGTAAGCCAGGGCTTCGCGGCTCTCAAGCAGGGCCATCTGCATTTCGACCATGCGAAATCCGACCTTGACCCGCGCTCGGAGTTCCCCGGCGTCGAAGGGTTTACACAGATAATCGTTGGCCCCGGCATCGAGTCCGGCGATGATGTCAGTTTTTTCCCCCTTGGAGGTGAGCATGATCAGATAAGGCGGCTGGTCGGTGGACAGGCTGCGGACCCGGCGGACCAACTCCAGGCCGTCCATTTCCGGCATCATCCAGTCAATAATGGCCATTTTTGGGGCATCGACCTGCTGCAGTGCCTGCCAGGCCTCGGCGCCATTGTTCACTTCGACGATCTCATGACCGCCCTTGCGCAGCACGGCGGCGAGCATGGTGCGTGAGGTGAAATCGTCCTCGGCGATCAGGATACGCATGGTGCGCCTCTCCGGATGGATGATGCCGCTTCGGCCTCGGAATGTTTCGGGAGAAGGAACCTGGATGCGAGACAGAGGAAAGTGGTCATAAAAACGGTTCGTTGATGGTTGAAGTGAGGGCCCCGACTGGGGCGGCACCTGTGCTATTCACCCTGCGCTGCATGAGAGAATGGCACCATGACTGCGGCAAGCCGGGTAAAGGATTCCTGAATCCGGGGCAGGCCGGCTGCGGCGACGTCCAGGTCGCCAGTCGCTGCCGCCTGTTCCATGGCGGCCGCCGCCGCACGCAGGACCTCGCCGCCGACATTGGCCGCCGCTCCCTTGATGGTGTGCGCCAGCCTCTCGGCGGCCGTTGTGTTTCCGCTCAGCAGCGCGCTGCTCAACGCTTCGATCTGCCGGGGAATATCGTCAAGAAAGCCTGCGGTGATGGTCCGCGCCAGCTCTTCGTCGTCCATCAGCCGGGTGATCATGGCGGCCTTGTCCCACACCGGTGGCGCTCCGCCTGTTGTCGCTTCCTCCGGAAGGCCGGGGCTCTGTTCCTTCGTGCCGCTGGAACGGTTTGTTTCCCGGGGCAGCCATTGCAGCAGCATTTCGATCAACATCTGCGCCACCACCGGTTTGGTCAGGTAGTCGTTCATTCCCGCTTCCAGGCACCTTTCCTTGTCACCCCGCATGGCATGGGCGGTCATGGCGATGATCGGCATGGCCGGGATCTGTTCTGCCGCTTGCTGCCGGCGAATTTGCCGGGTCGCCTCCAGCCCGTCCATGACCGGCATCTGCACATCCATGAGCACCAGATCGTAGGGAATCAGGGCGACCGCCTTGACCGCTTCGGCGCCATTGGCAACGGCATCGGCCTTGAGGCCCAGTTTTTTGAGCAGTCCCAAGGCGACCTGCTGGTTGGTCAGGTTGTCTTCAACCAGGAGAATGCGCGTCGAGCTGGCCGCAAACAGATTCAGGTTCTCGCGGATGGTGTGCCGGGTGACGATGGGTTGCGGTGTCGGCGCGCCCTCCTTGGGCGAGGAGCATGCCAGAGCGAGCACGCCTTTGAGTTCCTGCAGCCGGACCGGCTTGGTCAGGTAGCCCGTGAACCCGATCTCGGCAAAACGGCGGGCATCGCCCCGGGCGCCCAGCGAGGTCAACATCACCATGCGGGTGTCGGCCAGGCGGGTGTCGGCATGGATGATCCTGCCCAGGGTTTCCCCGTCCATGTCCGGCATCTGCATGTCGATCACGGCTATGGTAAAG
>JAUWAH010000448.1 GCA_030602145.1 Desulfobulbus sp. | reverse complement strand
CAGGCACAGGCCAGCAGGGTGTAGGCCGACTGCCAGCCGGCCAGGGAACCGACCAGGTTGACCAGAGGGATGCCAACAGCCGAGGCCAGTGACCAGCCGAGAAAGATGAAGGTGATGGCGCTGGCCCGGCGATCGGCGGGGATGAACAGGGCCACGGCGCTGGCGGCCTGCGGGGTGAAGCAGGCGACGGCGGGAATCATGATCAGGCGGATCGTCAGCAGGGCGGTGAAGCTGGTGGCCAGTGCCGAGCAGAAATGACCGGCGGCGAAGAGAAGCAGCGCGCCGACCAGCAGATGGCGGCGGTCCATGGTATTGGAGGCAAAGGCCACCAAGGGGGCCTGAATGCACAGCAAAGCCCCGCCGTAGGCGATCAGGGTGCCGACCGTGGCTGCATCGACGGCAAAGGCCTGGCTCAGATCGCTGATCAGGCCCGCAGGGGCCAGGACACCTGTGCCGATGACGAAGTTGCCGGCCAGAAGGGCCCACAGGGTGGGTGAGTGCGAGGACTGCATGATCGGGCTCGGGTTGAGGCGAAAAGATCCGGGAAACATCGGCATCGGGGTAGGACAATAGGCGGTTGCCGGCATTGCTGCAACAGGAATCAGTCGACCGGCCCCTTGACGGCAGGTCAGCTCCGTTGAAACCGCATCCGCTGCGAACAGGGTTGACTGCACAGGGGGTTCCCGGTTATATAAATAGATTTTTTGCGAGGGAAACATCGACCGGAGGGGTGGGGAGCAGTGCTGCATCAACTGTATAGCGGTTTCGGCAGAGCGGCCTATCCGCTTCTGACGTTCCTCCGGCCGGCGATCCTGCGCTTACCGGAGCGGTTGAGCTACAGCTTCGACCAGCGATTGGGTTGGTTTCCCCGGCAACCGGATGCACCCGAAGCCCGCCGGACCATCTGGCTGCATGGTTCGTCGGTGGGCGAGGTGCAGGCCGCCATCGTTCTCGGTGCCGAACTGCTGCGAACGATTCCGGCGATGCGCCTGGTGATCACTTCAACCACCGAGCAGGGGCAGCGGCTGGCCAAAAGCAGGATGCCGGCCGAAGTTCCCTGTCTGATGGCGCCTCTTGATCTGCCGCAGGCGGTGCGATCCGCCCTGGATGCCGTGCGTCCGGACTGTTATATCTGCCTGGAGACCGAACTCTGGCCGGTGATGCTCGCCGAGTTGAGGCGGGCCCGGGTACCGATGCTGCTGCTCAATGGCCGACTCTCACAGCGCTCGCTGGAGCGGTATCGGTGGATTCGACGTACCATGGCCGCCCTGTTGGACGGGTTCCAACGAGTGGCCGTCATCAGCGAGGCCGACGGACGACGATTTGCCGCCCTTGGTGTGCCGCCCGACCGGATCGAGGTCTGCGGCAATCTTAAATATCACATGGAGACAGCCCCCCTCCAGCAGGCTCGTGCCGCCAGCCGGCTGCGGCTCGGTGTAACCTCCGAACCGGTCTTTGTGTGCGGTTCGACCCACGAAGGCGAGGAGGCTCTGCTCCTGCAAGCGTTTCAAGCGCTGGCCGAACGGTTGCCCGTACTCTGGGTGATCGCCCCCAGGCACCTTGAACGCCTCCCGGCGGTGGAAGCATTTCTGCACCGGTCGGGCATCGCCTTCGACCGATTCTCCGCCATGGCGACGCAGGGACGGCGCAGCCGGGTGGTGGTGGTCGACACCATGGGCGACTTGGCCGACCTCTACGCCGGCGGCGATTTCGTCTTTTGCGGCGGCAGCCTGGTCGATCGAGGCGGACACAATGTGATCGAGGCGGCCCGATGGGGTCGGGCGGTGTATTTCGGCCCCTCCATGAAGGATTTTCGTGACGCGGCCGAGTTGCTCATCGAGGAGGGAGGCGGTTTTCAGGTCGCCGACGGCGGTGCCCTGGCTGACCTCATGCTCCGTCATGCCGCCGAACCGGAGCGGTATGCGTTTGCCTGCGCCAAGGCCGCGGAAGTCGCCGCCAGACAGCGGGGAGCGGTGACCCGGCAGGCGGACATGGTCCGTCGGGTGCTGGCCCGATGCTGACAACGACCGATTTGTACTGCCGGCGATTGGCCCCGGCGGCCACCGTGCTTATGGTGGCAGGCAACGCACACCCAATGGGGGCATCTCCACCGCATGAACCAGTCAACCACTCATTGTACCTCCGGGTGTATTCCAGGAAACGAACCATATGAAAGCATTGATCGGACTTGAAGACGGCACGGTGATGACCGCACGCTCCTTCACGGGACCGGGTGAGGCCGTGGGAGAAATGGTCTTCAACACCAGCATGAGCGGCTACCAGGAGGTGTTGACCGACCCCTCCTACACCGGCCAGTTGGTGACCATGACCTACCCGTTGATCGGCAACTACGGCATCAATCCGGAGGACATGGAATCGGCCGGCGTCCACCCCCGCGCCTTCCTGGTCCGTGAATATCAGGGGCGGCCGAGCAATTATCGGGCCACGGGAACCCTGGCGGATTTTCTCAGGCAGTATGGCGTCTTGGGCGTCGAGGGGCTCGATACCAGGATGCTGACCCGGAAGATCCGGACCTTCGGCGCCATGCGGGCCCTGGTCACCACCGAGGATCTGGATCCGGATTCGGTGGTCCGCCGGGCGCGGGAATGGCCGGGTCTGGTCGGCCGCGACATGGTTGCACGGGTGGCCTGTGCCGGGATGTATCGCTGGGAAAACGAGACCCTGACGGAGGCGGCCGGCTTTGCCGAGGGAGAAGGACGGAAGGTGATCGCCTTTGACTGCGG
>JAUWAH010000091.1 GCA_030602145.1 Desulfobulbus sp. | reverse complement strand
CTTCTTGTGGCCATCTGGAGCCTACTCCAAGAGCTTGTTCGACAACGATTCCCACAACACGGCCCCGTCTGCAGGCACTTTCAATCAACGGGTTCAATTCGAATGGAATTGGCGGTTTGACTTTTTACGGCTCCATCAATTTTGTCTTTGACCATGAACAACAAGCCACCAAGGAAGAGCATAATTACACCGGCAGTCAGATCTTCCGCGCCTGGACACCGTACCTGTTCCTTACCCTGATGGTGCTCCTCTGGGGCATTCCCTCGATCAAAGCCGCCCTTGACACCAGCAAAATCGTCATTCCGGTCACCGGCCTCGACAACATGATCATCAAGAAGGTCTCGACCCCGGATGCCGGCCTACAGAAAATCGCCGCCGTCAACGCCGAGATTGATAAGTTGACCGCAACCCTGCCGAAAGATGAGAAGGCAGTCAAGGCTGTTACCCTGCTTGGTGAACTGAAAACCCTGCAAGCCGGCATGGCCACGGTTGAGCAGCGCCTGGTCGGCAAAGGCGTGATCATGCCGGAAGAGCGTTTCAACGCCTTTGAGCCGATTTTCAAAAAGGCCGACGAGCTGAAGAAACTGGGCGACAGCCTGGCGAAAGACAAAGTGGTGGAGAAGGACACCTTCAAGGGATTGAACAAGGCCCTGACCGATCAACTGCCCACCAAGATCGCCGCCAAGTACAACTTCAACTGGATGTCCGCCGCCGGTACCGCCATTCTGCTTGCCGCCCTGCTCTCCGCCCTGATCTGCGGCGTCGGCTTCGGCGACGTGTTCAAGATTGCCGGCAAGACCCTGTACGACATGCGCTTCCCGGCCCTGACCGTGGCCTCGGTGCTCGGCCTGGCCTATGTTATGAACGCCTCGGGCATGACCAACTGCCTCGGTCTCATCTTCACCAAGACCGGCCACTGGTTCCCGTTCATTGCCCCGATCATCGGCTGGCTGGGCGTGTTCCTCACTGGCTCCGATACCTCAAGCAACGTGCTCTTTGGCGGCTTGCAGAAGGCCACGGCCGAACAACTGGGCCTCAACCCAGTCCTCATGGGTGCGGCCAACACCAGCGGTGGCGTCATGGGCAAGATGATTTCGCCCCAGTCGCTGGCCGTTGCCACTGCGGCCTGCGGCATGGTCGGCAAGGAGGGCGACCTGTTCCGCTTCACCTTGAAGCATTCAATCTTCCTGACCTTCCTGGTCTGTGTGATCGTCTACCTTCAGGCCTACTACCTGCAGTGGATGATTCCAACCATGTGATGCTCCATTCCGTCGCTCTTCTCCAGGTTTCATCCGTTCGCTTCCCCCCGGGCGGATGATGTGCCCACCTGGAGAGGAGGGCGAATACCGCTTCGGGCGATCCTGATCGGGTCGCCCGGGGTTCTCCTTGTACCGGGGGCGCGTCCGCGTCCCCGGTTTTCTCTCTCGAATCCCTCGTATCTGCACCCATCGGGTGTGTCTGCCCCGATCCCCTTCACCGGCGGTTTGCTGACAACCGATTGCATTTCCAAGGATTGTGGAGTAGAAAGAATACATTTTCCGACGACCATCCTTTTCATCCCATACGACATGCGATTCAAACCGATCAAGCCCAAGAAAGTTTCCAGCCAGATTGCCGATCAGATTCGCGAATCGATTCTTGCCGGTGATTTCACCCCGGGCGAAAAATTGCCACCGGAGCGGGAACTGGCAGAGATGTTCGGCGTGTCGCGGCCCTCGGTTCGGGAAGCCCTCAACATGCTCTCCTCGGCAGGATTGGTCATGTCCTATCAGGGGGGCGGCACTGTGGTCCTGTCGCTGGTCGACACCGGCCAGGGCAATACGCTCAGCGACCTGATCCGCAGCCAGCAGGATCGGGCCCTGGAGGTGATCGAAGTCCGCAAGTGCATGGAATCATGGACCGCCTATTACGCCGCCCAACGGGCCCTGCCCGAGGATCTGCGCCGCATGGAGGAGATCCTGGCGGGCATGGAAAAAAACCTGGCCGGCCACCTGCCCTCCGAGGATTTCGATGCCAACCTGCACATCGTCATTGCCCGTGCCACCCACAACATCGTCTGGCTCCACCTCATGCAGTCCATTTTCGATGCCATGAAGGAGTTTCAGCGCGGGGTGTGGCGTGCGGTCTACCTGACCCACGAGGATCACAACCTGCTCTATGCCCATCATTGTGCCATTGTCACCGCCATCCGCAGCCGGAATGCCGAAGGCGCCCGCGAGGCGATGATGCATCACCTCAGCTTCGCCGAACAGCGCAGCATCGCCTACGTGGCCCGGCAGTCAGCCTGAGGCCCGTCCCGCCCCGTTTTCTCCCGCATTTGGAACGCCAACTCGTTCCCTCGCCACGTTTTCACCCGTCGCTTCGCCCGCCTCACACCTGACTTGACTCCGACTTGGCAAAATTTATTTGACAGATCATTTTATAACTGATAATTGGTAAGACAACAATACAACCGTCTGGTTCGCAGGCAGTTACAGGCGGATGCGACGGAGCAGGTTAACCCGGCATGGGCCTTTGCCCGAGAGGAGACAGTCGACATGGTCAATCAAACCATCATTGAACAGCTTGAGACCCTGGCAGGAAAAGAAAATGTGCTCACCGGCAAGGTCGACCTGGTGGCCTACAGCTACGATGCCACCGCCGACATGCCCAGGCAGACCCCGGATGTAGTCGTCCTGCCCACCAGCGCCGAAATGGTGCAGGAAATCGTCCATCTGGCCCGGCGCAATAAGATTGCTATCTATCCGCGCGGCGCCGGCACCAACCTGAGCGGCGGCGCCATCCCCCTGAAGAAGGGAATTGTCCTCTCCTTCCAGAAGATGAACAAGATTGTCGATGTCGACCCGGCCAACCTCACCGCCGTGGTCCAGCCCGGCGTGGTCATCGCCGCCCTCAACAGCGCCGTCGCCCCCTTCGGCCTGATCTATCCGCCCGATCCCGGCACCGTGGCCACCGCCACCATGGGCGGGTCGGCGGCCGAGAATTCCGGCGGTCTGCGCGGCCTCAAGTACGGGGTCACCAAGAACTATATCATGGGAATGGAGGTGGTGCTGGCCAGTGGCGAGAAAGTCCGCTTCGGCGGCAAGACGGTGAAGAACGTCACCGCCTACGATTTTTCCAACCTCTTCGTCGGCTCCGAGGGCACACTGGGCATCATCACCGAGTTGACCGCCAAATTGATTCCGGCGCCCAAGTATCGCCGCACCATGATGGGCGTCTTCAAGACCCTGGCCGATGCCGGCAACGCCGTGGCCGGCATTATCAAAGCCCAGGTCATCCCTGCCACCCTGGAGATCATGGATCGGATGACCATTCGCACCGTTGAGGAGTTCGCCCGCATCGGCCTGCCGGTGGATGCCGAGGCGCTTCTCCTGATCGAGGTCGACGGCATGGCCGAGGAGGTGGTCCGGGCCGAGGCAGAGGCGGTGATGCAGGTGGTCCGGGACAACAACGGCGATCTCAAGACCGCCGAAACCGACCAGGAGCGCGACCAGTTGTGGACCGCCCGTCGCAATGCCCTGCCTGCCCTGGCCTCCCTCAACAATACCGTCGTCCTGGAGGATGCCACCGTGCCCCGTTCGCGGATCACCGACATGCTGGTGGCCTGCGAGACCATCGGCAAGAAGTACAATCTGACCCTGGGCACCTTCGGCCACGCCGGGGATGGCAATCTCCATCCCACCATCCTCTGCGACAAGCGCAACCAGGACGAGATCAACCGCGTGCACAAGGCTGTGGATGAAATTTTCGAGACCGCCCTGCGCTTTGGCGGCACCCTGTCGGGCGAGCACGGCATCGGCATGGCCAAGATGAAGTATCTGGGCGACGAACTGGGGCAAACCGGGCTGGATCTGATGCGGCGCATCAAGGAATCGCTCGACCCCGAATACATCCTCAACCCGGGCAAGATGGTGCCCCTGAGGGAGGCCTGAATCATGACCACAGCAGTGACGACCCGTGGTGGCAAGACCTACCACGACGATTTGGCGATTGTCCGCGAGGAATTGGACAAATGCATGAAATGCGGCAACTGCATGGCGGTGTGCCCGGTCTACGGGGCGGACAGGGTGGAAACCTCGGTCACCCGCTCAAAAATCGCAGTGGCCGAGGCGGTGCTGGACGGTAATCTGGACTTGGATGACCCCCAGGTTGTCGCCATGCTGTTCAACTGCCTGGTCTGCAAGTCGTGCATGACCAGCTGCCCGACCAAGGTCAATTTCGACCGGATCATGCTCGCCCTGCGCGCGGCCCTGGTGCGCAAGAACGGCATGCCCTGGCTGAAACGGCTGATCTTCTCCACCCTCAAACATCCGAAACTGTTCGATGCCTCAATGCGGGTTGGCGCCGCCCTGCAGGGGGTGGCCTTCAAGACCGGCAAGGAGGGCCGGATGATTTCTCCCCGGGCGCCCTTTGCCAAACTGGGGAGCCCGATCGGCCTCGATGGCGACAGGCAGATGCCGCCCCTGCATGTCGTGCCGCTGCGCGAACGGGTTGATGAGGTGATCAAGGTGGAAGGCGCGACCATGCGAGTGGCTTTTTTCACCGGCGACTCCCTCAACTATTTCTATCCGCAAACCGGCCAGGATCTGATCGAAGTGCTGGCCGAAAACAAGATCGAGGTCCATATCCCCAAGGCGCAGAACTGCTGCGGAGTACCGGTGCTCGTCCACGGCGACATCGATACCGTGCGGCAGTTGGCCCGCAGCAACATCGACACCTTCGAGGCCACCGGCTGCGCCTACCTGATCACCGGCTGCGGCTCCTGCGGCGGAGCCTGGCAGCACGACTACCCCGAACTCCTGGCCGCCGACCCGGTGTATGGACCCAAGGCGGTGTACTGGGCGGAGCGGACCTACGACATTTCCACCTTCCTGACCCGGGTGGTCACGCTGCGCCAGCCCAAGGGGCGGATCGAGCGAACCGTCACCTACCACGATTCCTGTCATCTCAAGAAGTCGATGAAGGTGGCCGCCGAGCCGCGTGAAATCCTGCGGTCGATCCCGGGGCTCACCTTCAAGGAGATGGCGGCTCCGGACGCCTGCTGCGGCAGCGGCGGTTCCTATGTGCTGTCCCACTATGAGACCGCCTCGACCATCGGGCGGAAAAAGGCCGAGGACATCGACCGCACCCAAGCCGACACCGTGTCCACCGGGTGCCCGGCCTGCATGATGCAGCTGCTCGACAACGTCCACCGGGCCGGCGGCGGCCAGAAGGTCACCCATTTCATCTCGTTGCTGGCGGAGTCCTACCGGCTGGAAAAGAAGGGCGATTGATCCCTCCAGACCAAGCTGAAGAAGGGGGAAGAGACACCATGTCTCTTCCCCCTTCTTGTTTTCAATCCTTCGTGCCGACGCGGATTGCCATGGCAGATGGGTCCATTCTTTTGGTGTACCTCCCGATTCAGTAAGAACGCGAAACCGCTCGATGCGATGGCACGGTTGCGTTGTATAGGCTAGGTCAACCTCCTGAAGGCCGAGGCCTTGACTGCGGCTACCACCTCCCTGCCCTCGGCGAGTTCCAACTCCCGTATCGATTCGGGAACGATCTGGACGATCAGGGTCTCCGAGCCGCACTGTAGCTCCACCCGTGCCCGGTTGCCGACGGTGAAGAGCTTGCGCACCGTACAGGGGAGAAGGTTGCGGGCGCTGGTTGCCTCGGGATGCCGCTTGAACAGCAGGATCTCCCTGGCATCGAGTTCAAAGACATTGTCTTCGCCCTCGGCCCTTTCGGTGAGCACCAACCGGACATCACCCCATGGATAGATCCAGAGATCACCCTGGGGTTGCGGCCTGCCCAGGCGGAGAATATTGATATAGCCCTGCCCCGGTGCTGCCCAGGCTGATAGGGCCAACTCCTCGGTGGCCATCTGTTGTTTGATCTCGCCCTGATCCACCACCAGCACCTGTTCGGTCATCAGCCGCATCTCCATCAGCGAATGGCTGATGAACACGAGCGGAATCTCGAACCTGGAAAAGACAGTGTTCAGGTAGGGCATGATCTGAAACTTCAACTCCTCATCCAGGCCGCTGAGCGGTTCATCCATCAGGATCAGCCGAGGACAGGTCAAGATGGTCCGGCCCAGGGCCACCCGCTGGCGTTCGCCGCCGGAGAGCAGGTTCACTCCCCGGTCGAGCAGGTGGCCGAGATGGAGCACCTCAATGATCGCCTCAGGTTCGATGTGCCGGTCGGTTTCGGGTGTGCGCCGCCAACCGTAGAGCAGATTGCGACGCACGCTCATGTGGGGGAAAAGGTGGCTGTGCTGGAAGACCACGCCAACCCGCCGCTGTTCCGGCGGCAGGTTGATGCCGCGGATACGGTCGAACAGGATGGTTTCGTCCAGACGAATGGTGCCGCTGTCCGGTCGGAGGAGTCCGGCCAGCAGATGCATCAGGGTCGATTTGCCGCTGCCCGATGGTCCGTACAGGCCGATGCGGTTGCCGGTGAGGTCGAATTCGGCGGCAAAGTGGAAATTTCCCAACATCTTGTGGGCCGAAACAGTGAGATGCATGTTACTTCCTGTCGAGCGATTTGGAGGCCGCGCCGCTTGCCAGCAACACGATGAAGGACAGCAGGATGGAGACCAGACAGAGCGTCAGGGCCATTCTGTCACCGCCGGGCGTGCTGGTGTATTCATAGATGGCCAGCGGGATGGTCTGGGTGACGCCCGGGATGTTGCCGGCCAGGATGATGGTGGCGCCGAACTCTCCCAGGCTGCGGGCGAACATCAGGGTCATGCCGGCCAGGATCGCTCGCCCGGACAACGGCAGGATGATGGTGAAGAGCGAGTCCCACCAGCTGGCTCCCAGGGTTCGCGCCGCCTGGATGCAAGGGCGGTCGATACCCTCCATGCCGATGCGGATGGAGCGGACCAGGAGGGGGAATCCCACCACCGAAGAGGCGATGATGGCCCCGGTCAAGGTAAAGATGACACGGATGTTGAGGTCGGCCAGCACCCCACCAAGCCAGCCGTTGCGTCCGAGCAGCAGCAACAACAGGTAGCCGACGACCACCGGAGGCAGGACCAGCGGCAGGTTGATCAACCCTTCCACCAGCGCTTTACCCCGCATCTTTGAAAAGGCGAGAAAATAGGCAACGGCGATGCCGGGCGGCAGCGCCACCAGTGTGGCCGTCATGGCCACTTGCAGGGACAGGCGGATAGCCGTCAGATCGTCGTTAGAGAGCGTAAACACCGCTGATTCCCGTTTCGTTTGGGCTACCTGGCCGATTCGAAGCCGAAGCCGGCGATAATGGCGTCGGCCTTGGGTGTCTTTAGATACTCGAACAAGGCCCGGGCCTCTCCATTGTTCTTGCCGGTCATGGTCAGGGCGATCGGGTAGGTAATCTGGTCATGGAGTTCGGTGGGAACGTTGAAGAGGATCGTGGCGTTTTTTGCCAGGAGCGCATCGGTCTTGTAGACGAAAGCCCCGTCGACCTCGCCGCGATCGGCATAGATCAAGGCCTGGCGTACGTCCTGGGTGAGCATCAACCGGTTGCCCTGCTCCAGCGTATCCCACAGACCGCTGGCGGTCAGGGCCTGTTTGGCGTACTGTCCGGCCGGTACGCTCTCCGGTATGCCGATGGCTATTCTTTTCAACTGCACGGTATCGACCAGCTTGAGGGGTTGCAACTTCGGGTCGCCGGTAAACACCAGGGTGTTGTACCCGAATACCCTTTCGGAGCTGGTATCTACCAGGTTCTTGTCTGCCAGGTGCTTCATCCATTTGGGATGTGCGGAAATGAAGATATCTACTGGCGCACCCTGCTCGATCTGCTTGGCCAATGCCCCAGAGGAGCCGAAATTGAAGAAAATATCGATTTCAGGGCGGGTCTTGCCGAAATCGGCAGATAGCGCCTTGGTGGCATCGGTCAGGCTGGCTGCCACGGAGAGTTGAACCGATGCTGCGGAATCATTGCCCCATAGTAAGTGGGCGGAAAACAGTAGGGCGGACCAGAGGGTCAATATGCTACGTCTCATTTATTCTCCTCTTAGAACCTGGAAAAGGCCCGGTGCCTG
>JAUWAH010000065.1 GCA_030602145.1 Desulfobulbus sp. | reverse complement strand
CCTGCATGCGCTCGGTGATGTCGTTGCCCACGCACAATATTTCCCGCGCCTCGTCGTCCGACTCACCCAGCGGCTTGTTCGTCCAGGAAATCCAGACCCGGCTGCCGTCCCGGCGCATGTTTTCGTTGGTGTTGGCGGTGTACCGCTCCGGATGCAGGCCGATATCGGCGACCATGGCCGCCAGGTCCCGGCCAGCGGAGTCGGTTTCGGGCACGATGGTGCCAACCACGTTTCGGCCGCGCACCTCGTCGAGGGAATAATCGAAGAACCTCTGGGCAAACTCATTGAGGAAACGAATTCGCCCCCGGTGATCCATGCGCAGGATGATGGAGTTGGCCTGTTCCACCAGCTCCCGGTATCTGGCCTCGCTCTCCCGGAGATCTTCCCGGCTGCGCTCCAGTTCGGCGGTCCGCCTTCGCACCGCAGCCCGCAGCCCCCGATTCCAGGCCACCAGGGCAAGGGTGAGCAGGCCAAGACCGCCAAGACCGGCGGTCAACCAGACCGGTGGTACAAAGTCCTGCAGAGGCGTCCCGTACCATTTGGTATCGATCTGTTCCAACTCCCGCGGCGATATCCGGGCAAACCCGGCCTCGACCTCGGCCAGGAGGGCGGTGTTGCCCTTGCCGACCGCCCGATGAAACTCGCCGACATTAAAGGGGGAGGTACTCCTGAAGGACTGCTGAATGCCGTATTTGTGGAGAAAATAGAGGGCCGGCGGCCTGTCGATGACAAAAACGTTGACCTTGTGTTCCTTGGCGGCCCGGATGATCGCCTCATAGCTCTTGTACAGCACCAGGTTGTCGACACCACGGCTGCGGAGCAGGTCGATGGCGGCGTCGCCCTCCTTGACGGCGACCACAAACCCCTTGAGCGAGGCGGCATCGACGATGCCGCTGATCTCCTTGTGGAAAAAAGCCGCCACCTCGATGCGGGCATGGGGAGCGCCGTAATCGAGCCAACCCTGCCGTTCCTCGGTCTTGAAGGCCGTGTCGATGACGTCGAAACGGCCGGCCCGCATGGCGTCGAGGGCATCCTTCCAGTCCATGACCGTCAACTGGACCCGGATGCCGGTCCGCTCCTGCCACAACCGCCACTGATCGGCGAGGATGCCCTGCACGGTGCCGGTGTCGTCAAGGATGATGTAGGGCGGGTAGTTGTTGTCCATCACCACCCGGATGGTGCGGGACGACTCCCCGTCCTGTTCGACGGCAACGCCGCGCCCGGACAGCCCAAGAACCAGCGCCAAGAGAAGAAGACAGAAGCCCAGCAGGGACGGCAAGCGGCAACCGAACGGTCTGGTCATATCGGCAGGCCCCTCTCAGAACCCTTCGAGGACGATCTTGCCCATCGACCGGCCGCTCTCGATGAGGGCGTGGGCGCGGCGCAGGCCAGCGGCGTCGATGCGGCCGAAGTGGTCGCCCAGGGTGGAGCGCACCAGGCCGGCGTCGACCAGTTCCGCCACCTCGGTGAGCAACCGGTGCTGCTGGATCCGGTCGTTGGTATTAAACATCGACCGGGTGAACATGAACTCCCAGTGCAGGGAGACGCTCTTGCGCTTGAGCAGGGTGACATCGAGGCTTTCCGGATCGTCGATCAGGCCGAATCGGCCCTGCGGGGCAATGATCTCGGCGATGGCGGCAAAGTGGAGGTCGGTATGGGTCAGGCTGACCACATGGCTGACCCGGTCGATGCCGAGGCCGCGCAGTTGCTCGTCCAGGGGACGGCTGTGGTCGATCACCTCGTGTCCGCCCATGGCCCGCACCCAGGACTCGGTTTCCGGTCGGGAAGCGGTGCCGATGACGGTGAGGCTGGTCAGCCGCCGGGCCAGTTGGGTCATGATCGAGCCGACCCCGCCGGCGGCCCCGACGATCAGCAGGATCTCATCCGTGGGTCGCTTGCCGGGAACCAGTCCCAGCCGGTCGAACAGCATCTCCCAGGCGGTGATGGCGGTCAGCGGCAGGGCTGCGGCCGGCGCGAAATCGAGGCTGGCGGGCATGCGGCCGACGAGTTGCTCGTCCACCAGGTGCAGTTGGGCGTTGGTCCCCGGACGGGTGAGATCACCGGCATACCAGACCCGGTCGCCCGGCCGGAACAGGCGCGCCTCGGCACCGACCGCCCGGATCACGCCGGCGGCGTCCCAACCCAGCACCTGCCATTGGCCATCCGGCGGCGTGACCCGCTTGCGCACCTTGGTGTCCACGGGGTTGACCGACACCGCCCTGACCTCGACCAACAGGTCGCGGCCCGTGGCGACCGGGTCGGCCAGCTCGATATCCTGGAGGGATTCGGGATGATCGATGGGCAGGGATTGGCGGTAACCGACACCACGCATGGCAGGCCTCCTCAACGTAAGGGTTTTTCCCGATGACGATGTTGACCATCGCCATAACACTCCATCATTCCACAGCCGGACAAAATGGGGTAGAGTTTTTTTCTCCGCCAAACCGTTCGCCGGCGGAATTCGGACGGCGGCATCGACACGGCCATCCGCAGATCACAGGGGGCATCATGGGACATCAAGCGGCCAAGGACCTGTACCGACAGTTGGGCACGCGTCTGGATCAGGCGACGGTGCGCACTCCCTGGACACCGGTTTTCCATGAGCTGGTCACCATGCTCTACACCCCGGACGAGGCGGAATTGATCGTCCGCCTGCCCTATCGGCCGTCCTCGCTCACCCGGATCGCCGGCTTGACCGGGGAGGAGGCGGGACGGCTGCTGCCCAGGCTCGACTCCCTCTGCGACAAGGGGTTGGTGGTCGATCTCTGGGACGGCACGGACTACCTCTACATGGTCAGCCCGCTGGTGATCGGCTTTTTCGAATTCACCATGATGCGCACCGGCCCCGACCTGCCGCAGCAACGGTGGGCCGAGTTGTTCGAAGCCTATATGTTCGGAGAGAGGGAATTTTTAGCAGCCAATTTCGGCGACGGCCAGCAGGTGTCGATCATGCGAGCCCTGCCCCACGAGGAGGCGCTGGCCGACCGGGTCGAGATTCTCGACCACGAAAAGGCCCGGGCCCTGATCGATGCCCACAGCGAGTTCGCCCTTGGCCTCTGTTCCTGCCGCCATGAAAAGCATCACCTCGGCCATGCACCCTGCCGCGCCCCCATGGCCACCTGCACCTCCATGGGCAACGGCGCCCGCTTCCTGGTCCGTCACGGATTCGCCGAACCCATCGACAAACAGCGGATGCTCGATATCCTGGCCAGGTCCCGCGATCTCGGCCTGACCCTTTCCACGGACAACGTCCGCCAGGATCCAGGCTTCATCTGCCACTGCTGCGGCTGCTGCTGCAACCTGTTGCTTGGCATCCGGGAAACCGGCTACACCGGCGTGCTGGTCACCTCGACCTGCATCGCCCGGGTGGAATCATCCCTGTGCACCGGCTGCGGCCGGTGCGCCAAAGCCTGCCCGGTGAATGGCGTCCGGATGATCGACGGGACATCCTCGGATCGGCAAGGCACGACCACCGCCACCGCCACCGCCCGGATCGACGGTCACTGCCTGGGCTGCGGCGTCTGCGCCCTGGCCTGCCCCACCGGCGCCCTGCGTCTGGACAAGCGGCCGCAACGGGTCCTGCACCCCGCCGACACCTTCGAGCGGGTCATGCTCCAGGCCCTGGAGCGGGACACCCTGCACACCCTGCTGTTCGACAACCCAGCCAGCCGCACCCAGTCCTTCATGCGGGCCGTGGTCGGCGGCTTTCTCCGCCTGCCGCCGGTCAAACAGGCCCTTCTGGGAGACATGCTGCGGTCCCGTTTTCTCGCCGCCCTGCGAAGGGCCGGCGGCGACACCCTTCCCGTCTAGGCCGGATTGCCCGGTCGATTGTTCAGCGACCGCAGCACTTCTTGAACTTCCTGCCGCTGGTGCAGGGGCAGGGATCGTTGCGGCCGACGGAACCGGCGGCGAAGGCCGGGTCTTCGACCAGATCCCCGGCGACATACAGCCACCGCCCCGCCTCCCGGACAAAGCGGCTGATCTCCCGCAACCTCCGGACCTGCCTGCCCGCCCGCGCCGTGGCCACGAATTCGACCAGGCCACGGTCGTCGCCCTGCCGCCCCTCTTCGGTGCGCAGGATATCCAGACGGCACCAGGGGGGCTGGCCGGTCAGGTCGAGGGTGGGTGGCCGGGTGGAGGGGTGCCAGGTGCGGAGGAGGTAACCGTGGTTGCCGACCACATAGGCGGTGTAGCGGGAACGCATCAGGGCGACGGCGGTCGGCGACTGCGCCCTATCGGCGAGGTACGGCTGGCAGCACTGATCGTACCGTGCCCCGGAACCGCAGGGACAGGAATCCTGCCCTACGATCATGGTTCGCCCGATGGGGTGCCTTTGGTGCTTCCAGCGGCCAACAAGGCCAGCAAGGCATCGTCGCTCAGATCATTGTTTTCGATGCACAACGCTCCCAAATAGGTCTCGCCGAGCCACACCAGGAAGGACTCGATCCGTTCGGAGCGCATGGGGTGTTTGGCCATATAGCGATCGAAATGGTCGACGGTGCCTCGTTTGACCCGCTTGGCCATTCTGGCCTCCCTAACCCGATGGGCGATATCGAGGACCATTACCCGGGCACCGGTGGTCGGAACAATCGCACGAAGAACTCGATCCACCATCGCCGGCAGTCGAATCGCCTCGATACGGTCGAAGCGATGGCCAAGGCCAACGGCCAACAGCCTGAGTCCGGTATGGCTGACCACCACGACGCATCGATCGGGTGATCGTCGAAAACGGCGGAGATCGAGCAGGATCAGGCAGGCGGCCACAAACGGGAGCAGTGGTGCATGCAGCGGCAAGGTGGCAAGAAAAAGGCGCTCGATCAGCAAGAGCAGGCCCCCCTTCCCCTCCGAGGTCCGCAGCCGGTCAGGCCGGCCGCTGAGGGCACCGCGCCGCCGCTCGACCTTGATGCCGGTCGATTCGGCGGCATCGATCACCACGTTGGCGAAGTGGTCCTTGCCCGCCAAATCGGTTCCCAGGATCAGCAGCAAAGGCGGCGGGGTGATGAGAATGGGTGGCATGGCTCTAATCGGACCTGTGCAGACGTTCCCGGTTCAGCCGCCGTGGCGGTGGAACCACCGTTCCACTTCGCCGGCGGAAAAGGTTTTGAGCACCGGTCGGCCATGGGGGCAATGGGAAAACACCGGACTGGCCTCCATCTGGGCGAGCAGCTTGAGCATCTCCACCGGCTGGAGCCGGTTGCCCGCCTTGACCGCCGCCTTGCAGGCCATGGAGGCCAGCAGGTCGTCTATCGTCCGGGGGACGGGCCGGCCGGTTTCTCGGGCCGGGGCGCTCCTGAGCGCGTCGAGGATTTCCCGGAGCAGGGCGCCGGAATCGATCTGGCTGACCAGGGCCGGCACCGCCTTGATCACAGCGGTGGCATCGCCAAAGGGTGCCACCGCCAACCCCAGGGCCGCCAACTGGTCGGGAAGTTTTTCCAGGGTGTCGGCCTGTGCCGGGCTCAACTCGACCGTCACCGGGAAGAGAAGGGTCTGCTGCGGCATGCGGGTTTCCAGGTAGCCCTGGAGCAGTTGACCGTAGAGGAGCCGCTCGTGGGCGGCATGCTGGTCGATGACGATGAACTGGCCGTCCTTTTCGCAAAGCAGGTAGAGGGCGAACAACTGGCCGATCAGGGTCAGGCCACCATAGAGTCCGCCTCCCTCGGCAGAGGGTGCCGGCACCTCCATCGTCCGGTCCGGCTCGGTGAAGGGCATGGAACGGGGCGGAGGGGACGATGGCCGGGGCGCGGACGATGCCGTCATGGGCAAAGTTGACTGCGCATCCCTGGGCTCGGCGGTCTTCAGCAAGGCCACGGCAGTGGCGGAGCGGACATCGTCCTGTCCGTGTGTCCCGCCCGATGGCCCGGGTGAGGCGGTGAACAGGCTTTGCCGCAATGTTTGCTGATGCCCCTCCAGGGCGGCGCGCACCCGCTGGGCGATGAAGCGGTGGACCACCTCCCCCCGCCGAAAGCGGATCTCGCGCTTGGCCGGGTGGACATTGACATCCACCTGGTCGGGGGCAACGGTCAGCAACAGGGCTCCGGCCGGCTGATACCCCTTCATCAGGAAACCCTGCATCCCCTCGATCACCGCATGGCGGATCATCGCGTCCTGCACGGGCCGGCCGTTGACCAGGATGCGCAGCCGAAGGTTTGCCGTCTGCGCCGTTTCCGGCGGCAGCAGGAAGCCCTCCAGCCGCAGCTCCCCGGCCGGATCGGCAGTGTCGATCCCCAGGGGCAGCAGGCGGCCATGCAGTCGGAAGACATCGCGTACCCGTTGCTCCAGGTCGGCGTCGGGGGGGAAATCGATGCTTGTCCGGCCGTCGATGTGGAGGGTGAAGCCAACGGCCGGGTGGGCCAGGGCCTGGTTCCTGACCACCTCCTCGATATGGTGCAGTTCGGTGCGGCTCGATTTGAGGAATTTTTTTCGGGCCGGCATGTTGCCGAACAGGTGGCGGACCTCGATCACCGTTCCCCGTGCGCAGCCGTCCTGATGGACGCCCCGGAGGGTGCCGTAGCGGACCTCGGCCCGGGTCCCCAGTTCCTGGTCGTGCGGCCTGGAGAGGATGGTCATCCAGGAAACCGAGGCGATGCTGGGAATGGCCTCGCCGCGAAAGCCAAGGGTGGCGATGGCCGCCAACTGGCTCTCTTCCCTGATCTTGGAGGTGGCATGCCGCTCCAGGCAGAGGAGGACATCGTCGCCGTCCATGCCGCCGCCGTTGTCCGCCACCCGCAGCAGGACCGAACCGCTGCCCTCGACGTGGATGTCGATCCGTCCGGCCCCGGCGTCCAAGCTGTTCTCCACCAGCTCCTTGATCACCGAGGCAGGCCGTTCCACCACCTCGCCGGCGGCGATCTGGTTGGCTAACTGTTCTGAAAGAATCCGTATTCGCGACAAGGGAGAAACCGTACTGGTTGCTTTAACGGTGCCGAAATCGTCAAATCATGGTAACACCGGTGAACCGGCGGGGTGCGCGGTCGTCGGGATCGCGCCGGACGCCAGCGAAGCCAACAGTACCGTTTCCTCGTGCTCTTGTCCACCAAACCCTCGCCGCCCCCGCAACCCTCCCCGGAGCCGCCGCCCTTTCGCGGCTGGGTCCTGGACGACCGCCATCTGTGCCGGTTGGTGCTCACCATCGGCGGGGTGGTCAGTTTGTTGATCGGCACGGTTCTGGCCTGGTTCATGTCCCTGCCCGACATCCGCTCGGTGGACGACTACCGACCCCAGGTGGCCACCCTGATCCTCGACCGGACCAACCGCCCCATCGACGCCATTGCCAGGGAGTTCCGCGTCATCGTCCCCTATGCCAGCCTGCCGCCGCTCCTGCCCCGAGCCTTTGTTGCCGCCGAGGACAGCCGTTTCTGGGCGCACGAAGGGCTCGACGGCTGGTCCATCGTCCGTGCCGCCGTCAACAATCTCCGTACCGGCCGCCGCAGCCAGGGCGGCTCCACCATCACCCAGCAGGTTACCCGGGCCCTGCTGCTCAACAAGGAAAAAAGTTATCTGCGCAAGATGGCCGAGGCGGTCCTCGCCTTCCGGCTGGAACGGTTGCTGACCAAGGAAGAGATCCTGTTCATCTACCTCAACGAAATCTACCTCGGGGAGGGAGCGTATGGGGTCGAGGCCGCGGCCCGCACCTATTTCAACAAAAAGGCCAGCCAACTCAGCCTGGGCGAGATCGCTCTCCTGGCCGGGCTGCCCCAATCGCCCAGCAATTACTCGCCCCTCAAGCAGCCCGAGGCGGCCCGCGCCCGGCAACGGTACGTCCTCAACCGCATGGCCGAGGACTCCATCATCACCGGCGAGGAGGCCCGCTCCGCCTACGAGCAGGGCATGCCGCTGGCCGGCAACTGGCGCAGATCGCTCAACGGCTATTTCGCCCTCTATATCCGCAGCCAACTGCTCACCGTCTACAAGGAGGCCGACCTCCATGAGAAGGGCCTGAGCGTTGCCACCACCGTCGACGGCCGAATCCAGGAGGAGGCGGCCAGGGCCGTGCAGGCGGGAGTCGCCAGGGTGAGCGGCCGCCATCCCGGCGACCCGTCGCCCCAGGGCGCCCTGGTGGCCCTGGATGGCGGCGGCCGCATCCGGGCGATGATCGGCGGGACCGATTTCAACGAAAACCAGTTCAACCGGACCGTGCAGGCCAACCGGCAGCCCGGTTCGGCCTTCAAGCCCCTGCTCTTTGCCACGGCCCTGGAACGGGGCACACCACCGGATGCGGTTTTCCTGGATGCGCCGATCACCCTGACCGGCGGCAACGGCAAGCCGTGGCAGCCGCGCAACTTCAACAACGAATACCGCGGGCCCCTCTCCCTGGGCGAGGCCCTGATCCATTCCAGCAACACGGTCGCCGTCCGACTGATGCAACAGGTGGGGCCCCAGGCCGTTGTCGCCACCGCCCGGAAACTGGGAATCTCCGCACCCCTGGAGGCCGACCTGGCCCTGGCCCTGGGTGCCTCGCCGGTGTCCCTCCTGGAACTGACCACGGCGTACGCCGCCATCGCCAACCAGGGCATCCTTCGTCCACCGGTGGGTATCACCAGGGTCGCCGACCGGAGCGGATGGTTCACTCCCTGGCCGCAGCCAACGGGGAGCCAGGTGCTCAAGCCGGAGACCGCCGCCTGGCTCCAGGCCACCATGGCCCAGGCGGTGCAGCGGGGCACGGGCCGTAACGCCGCCGGCGTACGCGGCGCCAGCGGCAAGACCGGCACCACCGACAACCACTTCGACGCCTGGTTCATCGGCTCAGCCGGTGATCTGACCACCGGCGTCTGGATCGGCCACGACCGTGACACCTCGCTCGGTGCCGGTGAAACCGGGGGCCAGGCGGCGGCCCCGGTGTGGAAACAATTCATGCTTGATGCCGTCAACTGAGCGAGGGGCCATGCAACGAACCGATCCCGCCTGGATGAAGACCCTCTACGAAGGGA
>JAUWAH010000447.1 GCA_030602145.1 Desulfobulbus sp. | reverse complement strand
CCGGCGAGTCACCGAGAGCATTGAGAGCAACTTTCATTTCAATACCGCCATTGCCGGCATCATGGAACTGGTCAACCTGGCCTCGACCGTTACCGAGGAGCCGATCGACCTCTCGGTTCGTCGCGAGGCACTGGAAACCGTGCTGACCCTGCTCTTCCCGATGGCCCCTCATATCTGCGAGGAACTCTGGCGCATCTCAGGCCACGACACCCCGCTCGACTTGGCCGTATGGCCGGTCTACGATGTCGACGCCGCCCGGGAGGAAGAGGTCACCATCGTGGTGCAGATCAACGGCAAGGTGCGGACCAAGCTCCAGGCCGCTGCCGGGCTGGACGGCCAGGCCCTGCAACAACTGGCCCTCGACGATGCCAAGATCGTCGCCCAACTGGCCGGCAAACCACCGAAGAAAATCATTGTGGTGCCCGGGAAACTGGTCAATATCGTTGTTTAACCGAACCATCGGGGCGGTGAACGATCGCTGCCACCACAACGGCCGGTCACAGGCCTCGATAAGGAGCATCATGCAAACGACCAACAGATGGGGATGGGGCGTCTTGCTCCTGTGTCTGGCCTTGCTGGTCAACGGTTGCGGCTACTCATTTCCCCACGTCTACGAAGGGGCGCACCGGACCGTGTATATGCCTACCTGGCAGAACCGGACCAACAAACTGGGGCTTGACATGAAGCTTTACCAATCGTTGTCCCGCTGGTTTCAGCAAGCGGAGAAAGTCGACCTGACCAGGCAGAAGGGCGAGGCCAGCGACTATGTGCTCACCGGCGAGATCCTCTCCATCGACCTGCCCAGCGTTTCCTGGAACACCATCGCCGACGTCACCGGCACCAAGGTCAGTCTCATCGTTCGCTTCGCCCTCAAGGATCAGCGCTCCGGCAAGGCTGTCTGGGAAGTGGGGGGTAAACTGTACACCGCCGATTACACGGTGACATCGACCACCGTTGCCGACGAGGACCAGGCCCTGGCCAAGATCATCGACGACCTGTCCGAAGACCTCTACATCGGGGTGCTGAAAAAGATCCGCCAACAGCAAAACCGCTCGACGCCACCATCATCTTGAGCAAGACCCTGTCTCCTCAAACTGGAACGGGATACGGCCTGGGCCGTATCCCGTTCTCTTCGCCATGACTTCCGGCTTCATGTCTCCGCTCCCACGGTTGACCATCGGTCCCCTCAACCTGCCAAGTCCGTTGCTCCTCGCCCCGTTGGCAGGATTCAGCGACCTGCCCTTCCGTCTGTTGTGCCGGGAGTGCGGCGCATCGCTCTGCGTCTCCGAGATGGTCAGTTGTCACGGGCTCGTCTTTGATCAGAAAAATACCCATGCCCTGCTGCGCACTCTTCCCGAAGAGCGTCCCTTCGGCGTGCAGCTATTCGGCAGCGACCCCGAGATGATGGGCCGGGCCGCTGCCATGGTCTCCTCCCTGCCGGTGGACCTGATCGATATCAACATGGGCTGCCCGGTGCGCAAGGTGGTCAAGAAGGGATGCGGCGCGGCGCTGATGAAGGAGCCGCAACGCGCCGAAGCCATCATCAGGGTTGTATGCGCCCGCACCGATCTGCCGGTGACCGTCAAGTTCCGCAGCGGTTGGACCGCGGAACAGATCAACGCGCCGGAATTTGCCCAAATGGCCGAGGCAGCCGGGGCGACTGCGGTCATCGTCCATGCCCGCACCTGGGCGCAGGGTTTTGGCGGTCTCGCGGACCGTGGAGTGATCAGGTCGGTCAAGGCGGCGGTGACCATCCCGGTGATCGGCAACGGCGATGTCCTCTGCCAGGCCGATGCCCTGGCCATGATGGCCGAGACGGGATGCGACGGTGTCATGGTGGGACGGGGCGCACTCGGCAATCCCTGGCTGTTCTCCTCGTCCGACCGGCCGACAACCCTGGCCGGTCGAATGGATGTCATCGAACGGTACCTGGACTTGGCCGGTCAGCATCTACCCCTGGAAAAGGTCCTGTTCAAGGTCAAGAACCAGGTGGCCAAACTGCTCGGCGGCCTGCCGGGGTCGGCCAAATCCCGACAATCCCTCTATGCCTGCACCGATATCGCCGCTGTCACCGCCCTGCTGCACAGACTCCGGGACGAGGAAGCCAGGATTCATATCATTCCTGATGTTCCGGAACGATCTGCCGTGGAGGCGGCACCTTTTCAATCCGACGGTAAAGGTCAAGGCTGATGGCCTGGGCCCGATTCAACTCCTCCCAGGACATGTTCAACATCAGGTTGTTGCGATTAATGGCCGCGGTTGTGTTGCCACGGCTGGCCGCCAGGGAATACCAGGCATACCCGCGGGCCCTGTCGGTGTCCGTGCCGGTGCCGCTGGCGTACATCAGGCCGGTGTTGGCCTGGGCCAGCACGTCGCCCTGCAGGGCCGCCTGTTCATAGAGTGTCAGGGCCTTGCTGAAATCCTGCTCACCGCCAAGCCCATTGTAGTAGATATAGGCCAGGTCGTTTTGTGCCGCCAGGTTCCCCAGTTCGGCAGCCTTGTTCAGCCATTTCTTTGCCTCCTGGTAATTCTGGGGCACCCCACTCCCGCGCAGATACATGCCGCCGATGATCGCCAGCGATTCCGGTGACACCTTGCCCTGTTCAGCAGCCTTGAGCAGCCATTTAAAACCGGTTCGCCGGTCGGGGTCGGCCCCTTGCCCCTGGTAGAGCATGCCGCCGGCGACGAACTGGGCTTCGGCGTCGCCTCGCTGCGCCGCCAGGAGATACAATTCCAGGGCACGGCTCAG
>JAUWAH010000443.1 GCA_030602145.1 Desulfobulbus sp. | reverse complement strand
CACCCGAAAGGGAGCCGTTACCGTGGCAGTCCGGGAACTGCAAGGAGAGACACGGGGGGATCAGGTCCTGCTCTTTGAAGTGACGGATACCGGCATCGGGATCGATCCGTCCTATCATGACAAGGTGTTCGAATCATTTTCTCAGGCGGATTCTTCCCATAGCCGCACCTTTGGCGGCACCGGTCTGGGGCTGTCCATTTCCAAGGGATTGGTCGAGCTGATGGGAGGCCGCATCTGGTTTGCCAGCCAACCCGGACAGGGGACCAGATTTTCCTTTACCCTGCCGTTAAACCGACAAGGTGATACGGGCAATCAGGCGCAAGACTGCACCGTTGAGACATCCTCCGTTGCGATATCTTCTCCCAGAGTACAGGGCGGTCGCATCCTGGTGGCCGAGGATGAATACATTAACACTATTCTGATCAAGACCCTGCTCAAGGATGCCGGCTATCATGTCACCACCGTGCGAAACGGTCGTGAGGCCGTGGCGGCCTGGCGCGGAGGTGTGTTCGACTGTATCTTCATGGACATCCAGATGCCCGAGATGGATGGGTACGAAGCGGTGGGCCACATCCGTGAAGGGGAAAAGGAGGGCGAACATGTGCCGATCATTGCCATGACCGCCCATGCCATGAGCGGCGACCGGCAAAAATGCCTTGATGCCGGCATGGACGAATACCTCGCCAAACCGATCGATGGTCAACTCGTGCTCCAGATGCTGGCACGCTATCTGCCCGCTTCGACCGGACAGCCGTCGGCGGCACAGCAGTCCGAGGTGGTATGAATCGCTGGTTGATCCTCCTTGTTGGCTGCATGTTGCTGGCAGCAGGCGCGGTGCTACTGATCGTCCGCTTTCCTCCAGCGATGGAACCGGTTGCCTATATTCCTCAAGAGGCCGTTGCCGTTGTCGAATGGAACAAAGCAGGGCATCTCTGGCAGCAATGGCCAAGCGGCATCGATGGGGGAAAACCCGGTCAAGCGGGGCTGGGCGGTCTTGTGGCCCGAATGGAGTTGGGCCAAGATCTCCTGGACGGTTTGAACAGGGCAGGCACGCTGATAGCTGCGATCGGCCGCCAGCCTGGTTTGCAGACCCTTGTCGATGGCAGGGCGGTGTTGGCGTTTGTTCCGGATCGGTCGGAAGGACCGCTGACCGTCGAAACCCTGCGCAATCGCTGGCTGCTGGTCGTCGAAACAGAGGTCGAGTTGACACCGTTGCTGGCTGCCGAGGTGCTGGGGCCGATGCAGTCGCGGCAGGTCGCTTTTCACCAGGGAGAGTTGCTCGAGACCTTGGTCTTTCAAGATGGTCGCACCCTCACCTGGTGGCGGCAGGGCACGGTGGCAGTCTGTTCCCGTCAGGCAAGCCTGGTACGACAATGCATCGACCAGTCCCTGCGACGGATGATCAGCACTTCGTCGGGACTGCTGGAGAACCGGGCTTACCGACGGTTGAAGGGCTTGAGCCGGCAGGGGACTGACCTGTTCTGCTTTCTCGATGTGGAGCAACTTGGCAATGCAGTGCCAGGGCTGCTCCGCATAGGGGCCGAGGAAGACCTCGTCCTGCATCATCTTGCCCTGATGCACTCGGCGCAGAAGGACAGCCAGTGGTTGAATTTTACCGCCCTTGCCGATGCACAGAGACTGGAAGTCCTGACCGAGCGCCACCGGTTACCCGTTCCGCACCGGGGTGTCTGGTTCAATCAGGGTGATGACGAGGCCATCTTCTCTCTGTGGACCAATTGGTTCCAGCCGAAACGATGGTGGAATGTCCTCGTCGAGCACGCTCACCCAAATTTCGTTTCCCTGATGGCCTCGGTTGGCCAGCAGTTGGCCGATCTCACCGACAAACCCATCGATGCGTTTTTTGATGTTCTTGGTGACGGATTCGGAGTATTCATAACCGAACAGGCGGCCCCCAATCAGTCGAACCGCTTTTTCGGCTGCCTGACCGTTGCCATCCGTGACCGATCGCTGATCGAAGCGGCGCTCAAGCGACTGCTCGCCGATGTGCAGGTGATCACGGTCAAGTCGGGAGGGTTGGATGTCGTCACGATCATGCTGGCCGGCGGTTTGCTGCAACCCGCCTATACGCTGACCGACAGGTATCTGGTCATCGCCGATCGGGTCGAACTGGTCGAACAGGCCGCTCGGCAGATCGGATCGGCGGCCGACTCCGTTGACCCGAACGGGGAGGGCTTGAACCATGGCGAGATCGGCAACTTCTTTCTCTTTGTCCAAGCCGGTGCGTTGATCGATCGACTGGTGCCTCCGCTCACCTTGATGGCCAAGGAAAGCGACGAACGCGACAGGATGCTGTCGGCGGAAAGCCGACGGTTCGTCCGCGAGACGGCCTTGCCGCTGCTGCAGGCTCTTCGCAGCGTGAACACCGGACGGTTGCGGGCTGCGGTTACCGGTGATACCCTCCAGCTTGAAATAGAGTACACCCTCAACGCCCCGTAAAGCCAGGGCACATGACCCGAACACAAACGAGCAGATATGGAGCAACTGGTTGCAGAACTGAAAAAGATCCTTCCCCTGAAAGACACGACCGTCTCCGGTGACATTGTGATCATTGCCGCCAAAAAGCCGCAGATGCTGCTCTATGCCCTGGTGGGTGAAATCGAAAGGGATCAGAGCCGTCGGGAAGAGTGGTGGCACCTTACCTTGCATTTCCTGCTCGTCCCCCCGCAGACTGTGGTCTGGACCCTGCGGACACCGCAATTCACCGGCCGGGAGACCTTCACCATGGGCGGGGAGGGACGGTTTGT
>JAUWAH010000035.1 GCA_030602145.1 Desulfobulbus sp. | reverse complement strand
CCGCCCATCGCAGCTTCACCGACCTGGTTGACTATCTGCGCCCCGGCGACCTGCTGGCGATCAACACCACCAAGGTTTTTGCTGCCCGCCTGCTCGGCCGCAAGGAGACAGGGGGGAAGGTCGAACTGTTCCTCCTCGCCTTTCCCCGGCCCGCGTCCCGGCAAGAACAAGGCGACGGGTGGCTGGCAGCCTCGGCCCCGGCCCTGTTGAGAAGCTCGAAACGTCCCCGCGTCGGCGGCTGGCTCTTCTTCGGCGACCACCTCCGTGCCCGGGTGGACAACCTGTCCGCCGACGGCCAGGCCGAGGTCACCCTGCTCTATCGACCACAGAAGGGGCAATCCCTGGAAAGCCTGCTGGCATCATCGGGTCAGATGCCGCTGCCGCCCTACATCAGCCGCCCGCATGGTAACGACGCGGAGGACTTGCACCGTTACCAGACCCTCTATGCCCGGGAGGTGGGCTCGGTGGCGGCGCCGACCGCCGGCCTTCATTTCAGCGACGACCTGCTCGGACAGATCCGTGCCCGCGGGGTCCGGGTGGTCACCATCGTGCTCCATGTCGGCCACGGCACCTTTGCACCGGTCCGCTGCGAAGATATCCGTGACCACGTCATACATACCGAACCCTTTGAAATCAGCCCGGAGACAGCAGCAGCCATCCGGGAGACCAAAGCGGCCGGCGGCAGGATCTGGGCAGTGGGCACCACCACGGTGCGCACCCTCGAATTCGCCGCCGACGAGCAGGGCAATATCCGGGCCGGTGCCGGCGAATGCGATCTGTTTATTTATCCCGGCTACCGGTTCCGGATCGTGGACAACTTGATCACCAACTTTCACCTTCCCAGGTCTTCGCTGCTGCTGCTGGTGTCGGCTCTGGCGGGCCGAAGCAGCATTCTCGCCGCCTATGGGGAGGCGGTCACCAGCGGCTATCGCTTCTTTTCCTATGGAGACGCCATGGCCATCATCACCAAGCCCTGACATACCCCATGGACATATTCAGTTCGGCCCGGAAAGGGCAATAAAAAACCCGGCCCTCGGGCCGGGTGACAAGCGCGACCGTCGCGTCGATCAACTGGATGCCGGACAGTGACAGCAACTCCCACCCGAACCGGGACAGGATGGCCCGGCGCCGGAATCCGCGCACGGTGACTCGCCCTTGCCGTTCCCCTTGCCGTTGGCACCGTTGCTGTACCCTTCGGAATACCAGCCCCCGCCTTTCAACTGAAAAGAACTCATGGAAATCAACTTGCGCACCTGGCCGCCGCATTCCGGGCATACCGTCAGGGGGGCATCGGCGATCCGCTGTTGCAGTTCAAAGACTTTTTCACATCCGCTACATTCGTACTCATACACCGGCATGATACCACCTCTCAACTCTGTATATTCAAGGCTAAAAAGAACCGAAACATCAGGCAGCGGCAAATTTAATGCCTTACAGTCGGACTGTCAACTCTTCCGGGCCACAATCCTTTGCCACAACGGCATGCCAATGCTTCCCATGCTATCAGATGGAGTTGAACTTTATCCAGGTTGAAAGCACCTCTCTTCTTGACGCATACAATCGACAGTGTCTCCATTCCACTTCTCTCGTATTCACTCAGAATGGTCACAAAATATTTGCATTGATCGTTTCAATATCCTATTATTCCAGCATCAGGATGGACAAAGGATACACCTCCATTTTTTTCTACACAGGAGAGCCCGATGAGTAAATCACTCGTTGAGATGACCGCAGAAATCATTCAGTCCCAAATAAGCAGCAAGCAGATGAGCACGGAAGAAATTAAAGCTGCTCTTAATGATACATTTCAGACCCTTAAGGCGCTTCAGGATTCAGAAGCCATCGTCACTGAACCTGGACCGGAAGAGGCTAATCCTGTTATCGACCCGAAAAAGTCGATTCAAAAAAATAAAATCGTCTGTCTGGAATGTGGTCAGGAGTTCAAGATGCTCTCTCCGAAACACCTGAAATCGCACGGGCTCAGCTCAAAGGAATACCGGAAAAAACACGGTTTTTCAGCTCGTCAGCCATTGTGTGCCAAAGCCCTCTCTGAAAAACGTTCACAATCGGGCAAGGAACGGGGCCTACCGGACAACCTTCGCAAAGCCATTGAAATGCGCACTAAAGACAAAACCAAGAAGAAACAATAGCTTTAACCTCCGTTCAGCATCAACTCCAGCATTCAGGCGGCATGGTTGCCGCTTGAATGCATTCCCCGTCCCTGCTGCTGTTTTCACCGGAGCACAGGTATTCTGTCTTGAGATCTTCATGCCTCTGCAGTAGACTCTCCTTCCATCCCGAATTTCTGCACGCTTCGCTAGCCACCCCCATCTTAACCAACCAATAGATTACAAAACATGATCGGCATCTTCGATTCCGGTGTCGGCGGCATGACCGTTGCCCGTGCCATAGAACAATGCTGCCCGGGGTTTCCCCTGGTCTACCTGGGTGATCTGGCCCGCTCGCCCTACGGATCAAAAAGTCCGGCCATGATCACCGAATATTCTCGACGCAACACTGAGTTTCTCCTCAAGCAAGGAGCAAAGCTGATCGTCATCGCCTGCAATTCGGCGGCGAGCACCGCTTCCCCTTTCCTGCGCTCCCACTATCACCAATCAATCATCGATGTCATCCACCCGGCTGTGACCAAAGCGGCAGCGGTCAGTCGACGAGGCAGAATCGGCATCATCGGTACCAGGGCGACGATCAACTCCGGCCTCTACGAGCAGCGCCTTCATGCGGTCCGGCCGGATTGCAAGGTCCATAGCCAAGCCTGCCCGCTGCTGGTGCCGCTGGTCGAGGAAGGCTGGCTGGAACGGCGGGAAACCAAAATGATTGTCAAAAAATATCTACACCCCTTGCGCGACAAGCAGATCGACACCCTCATCCTGGGCTGCACCCACTACCCGCTGTTGAAGAAAACCATCGCCCCCCGAATCGGCAGGAAAGTCGATATCATCGATTCGTCGGTTGAGGTGGCGCTCCATCTCAAATCAATCCTCGACACCGATGCGGATCTGCGCGCCGAACTCTACCGCCCCGAAACCCCGAGCCGTTTTTTCGTCTCCGACATGCCCTCACCCGTCCATGCCTTGGCCGCCACCATCTTTGGCCGCCCGGTGCTCCTGGAGCAAACCGATGTGTAAAAGCGTACTTCTGCTGATCGCCGCAACCCTCCTCACCCTGGTCACCCTGACCGTGGGCAATGAGGTCCTGGCCGCTCCCTCGTCCCTCGAACAACGGGTCATACAGCTTCAGAACAAATATCAGCAGCTGCGCAGCCTGGAATTCGATTTTGATCAATCGACCCGTACCGGTGGGCGGCTGAAACTGGGTGCCGGCCACGCCGTCTTCTATCGTGTCGCCGCCCCCGGCTCCGCAGCCACGGGCCAGGGCATCATGCGCTGGAACTATACCCGACCGACCGAGCAGACCATCATCAATGACGGCGAGACGCTCTCCATTCATGCGCCCCTGGACAACCAACTTATCGTCACACCGGCACAGGATATGGAATCGGACATCACCTACGGACTCCTCACCGGAAGAAAAGATTCTCTGGACGCCTTTGTCGTTGCTCCCGCCGACCCCCGGTTCCAACTTAGCGACATACCTCCCGCTGACACCCAAGCGGTCCAGCTGACCCCTAAAAATCCCCATCCGCAGCTCAAACGGGTCCAGTTGTGGCTGCAAGGCGATCTCATCATCCACCGACTGCTGATGGAGGATCACTTCGGCGCCCTGACCGAATTGACCTTCACCAACGTGCGCGTCAACACCTTGGATCCGAAGAACGAACAGCAGGCGAAAGAACTGCTTGAACGGCTGCAAAAGCTCAGCGTCCCTCCCGGAACCGAGATCATCCGCCAATGAGTGCTCACTTGCCAGCTTCTGCCCCCTCTTCGGACAATGCCGCACCCGCCGTACGCCACCCCCGAGTGGAAAAGCGTTGCTCCCCCGTCTCCGGCAGAGTAAAGAGGATTGATCCGCCGTTCAGTGCAACCGCCGCCTGACGTTCCGGCTCCGACCAACACCTTCGCACCGCCGAACTGTCCAGCATCTCCATGCGTATCGCCATTCTCTCCGACAGCCACGACCATATTACCCACCTCAGGCGGGCTGTGCATCTGGCCAATCAGGAGGGAGCGGAACTGCTGCTCCATTGCGGCGACCTGATCTCGCCGTTCATGCTTGCCTATCTCGACCAGTTCAACGGCGACAGCCACCTTATTTATGGCAACAATGGCGGCGACCACCACCTGATAGCCACCCGCTGTGCCGCTCCCGACAGCCGCCTCCAGCATCACGGGACCCACGGCACCCTGACCGCTGGCAATCTGCGCATCGCCCTTGAGCATTATCCGCGATGGGCTCGAGCCCTGGCTGCCTCCGGTGAATTTGACCTGGTCTGTTGCGGCCATACGCATCTCTTCCATGCCGAACGGTTCGGCAGGTGCCTGCTGGTCAATCCCGGCGAACTGCTGGGCAAGGATTCCCCTCCGTCCTTTGCCCTCGTCGAGACCGCTGACCTGTCTGTCCGCCGGATAACGGTCGGCGATCAATGGCGAGAAGAAGAATGACCACCCCAAGATCGAGCACTATCATGCCGGCAGCAAGCGGTTCGCTCAGCCGGTTCATGCATTTTCCAGGAGAAACCCATGAGTGACGAAACCTTTGCTGAACTCTTCCAGGACAAACCCGCAGCCCGTAGCGCGCTTCATCCCGGAGACCGGCTGGAAGCAACCGTTGTCGGCATCAGCGGCGACACCATCTTTCTCGATGCCGGCGGCAAGAGCGAAGGAGTTCTCAGTGCCGCGGAACTCCGTAGCCCGGACGGAACGGTGACGGTCGCCATCGGTGACCGGTTAGCCGTCTTCTTTCTAGCGGCGAGGGGCGGGGAGATGGTGTTCACCACCCGGATCGGTTCCGGCCAGACCTCCTCCCGCGAACTCGAAGAGGCCTTCCAGGCGGGTATCCCCGTAGAGGGCAAGGTCACCGCCGAGGTCAAGGGCGGCTTTTCGGTGATGGTTGCCGGGCAACGCGGATTCTGCCCCTATTCACAGATGGACGTGCGCAAGGTGGAAGACGCACAGACCTACCTTGACAAGACCCTGGCCTTCAAGATCATCGAGTTCGGGGGGCAGGGGCGCAACATCATCCTGTCAGCCCGCGCCGTCCAGGAGGAGCAGCGGCAACGGGAGCGGGAACAGCTCAAGGATCGACTCGTCGAGGGCATGCAGGTCAGCGGCACAGTCACCTCGATCCGCGATTTCGGCGCCTTTGTCGACATCGGCGGCATCGACGGCCTCATTCCCCTCTCCGAACTGGCCTGGGGCCAGACCGACCGGGTCGAAGATGTGCTCAGCCGCGGCCAGCAGGTGACGGTGACCATCAAGCGACTCGACTGGGACAAGGAACGGATCTCGCTGAGCCTTCGGGAAACCACCGAAAATCCCTGGGACAAGGTTCCGGCACGCTACCCGGTTGGCTCCATCCATCGGGGCAGGGTTTCACGGCTGACACCCTTTGGGGCCTTTGTCACCCTGGAACCGGGCGTCGACGGCCTGCTTCACATCTCCAAGCTCGGCAGCGGCCGGCGGATCAATCATCCGCGGGAAGTGTTGGAAGGAGGCCAGGAGGTGACGGTCACCATCGAATCCGTCAATGTTGACCAGAAGCGGCTGGCTCTGGCACCGGAGGATTATATCGCCAAGGAACAGGAGGAGGAAGTGGCCGCTCCGCCACCGCCAAGCAGGGAAGCGGCATCGATGGGAACATTGGGGGACCTGCTCAGAACCCAGCTGCATAAGAAACGATAACCGGACCGGTGGGCCGGCTGGCAGGAGGGCTGGCTCGGGGTGTTGTCAGTCGAGACGGCGGGCGACCTCGAACATGATCAAGGCAGCGGCCACGGAGGCATTGAGCGAGTTGAAGGCTGCCCGCATCGGGATGGTTACCAGCATGTCGCACTGTTTGCGCACCAGCGGCCGGATGCCCTTGCCTTCGCCGCCGATCACCACACAGAGAAATCCGGAAAAATCGGCCTCATAGATCGAAACAGCCTCGGCTTCCGCCACCGCGCCATACACCCAAACTCCCTTTTTTTTCAAGAGGTTGAGCGCATCGCTGAGATTGGTGACCTGATAAAGGCGCAGGTGGGCCACTGCTCCAGCCGAGGTGCGGGCCACGGTGCCGGTGAGGGGCGCGCTGCGTTCGCGCGTCATGACCACATCGATAAACCCGGCCGCCAAGGCAGAGCGAAGAATCGACCCCAGATTGCGGGGATCCTGAATAGAATCCAAGGCCAGGATGCGTACCGGGGGCGTACCCTCTGCCCCGCCCAAGCGACCAAGAAGATCATCAAAGGCCAAGAGCCGAGTTGCACCTTGCCGGGCGACCACTCCCTGATGGCGGCAATGACGGGGAACGCGCATTCTGGCCGGGTCGACAAAACGGAGCGGAATGGCGCGCTCCTTGGCCAGATCAATGATCCGCTGCAGGCGTGGTCCCCCTTTGCCGCGCTCAATAAAAATCTCGCTGATGGCGCTCTCCTCCTGCGCCAGCATTTCGCCCACCGCATTGATCCCCCAGATCAGGTCATCGGAGGGTTCGTCAGCCGCCATGCTCCAGGCAGCCGGCTCGGGATTCCTGTTCCCCCTTTCCATCACACACTCCAACGGGCGGGCTGCCCATCTGGCGCCCGGCGATGGCGGCATCGTTCGGCGATGATGATGCTGCGCAAGCTTTCCACGGCCTCAACGAGGCGATCGTTGATAACCAGGTAGTCGTAGGCTGCGACACAGGCCATCTCCTTGCGGGCGTTGTGCAGGCGAACGGCAACGGTGGCGTCGCTTTCCGTCCCTCGGCCTCTCAGGCGGCGTTCCAATTCTGCAAGCGACGGTGGGGCAATGAAGATGGTTACCGGATTGGCCCGTTGCCGAACCTGGGCGGCACCCTGGACATCGATATCGAGCAGGACGTCATGCCCGGCCTGCTGTTTGGCGACCACGGCATCGACGCTGGTCCCGTACATGTTGCCGTGCACCTCTGCCCATTCCAAAAAACCGCTCGGTTGCCGACCGCGGATGGCGGTAAAGGTCTGGCCGTCGACGAAGTGGTAATGAACGCCGTCCACCTCGCCCGGCCGAGGCGACCGGGTGGTGTGCGAGACCGAAAAAACCAGCCCGGGCAAGGTGTCCATGACCCGTTTGACGATGGTCGTCTTGCCGCAGCCCGAGGGCGCCGACACCACCAGGAGCAGACCGCCGGCAATCATTCGCCTTCGACCTTGCCGCGTGCGAGGATCAGGTCCGGATGTCGCTGTTCGTGCTCCACCGCCAACAAACGCTGGTTGATGGTTTCCGGCTGCACCGAGGACAGGACCAGGTGCCCGGAATCAAGGATCAGGATAGCCCGGGTCCGACGTCCCTCGGTGACATCGATCACCTTTTTCTCAATCCGGGCCTCTTCTTTCAGCTTCCGGATCGGCGAGGAACCGGGGTTGACGACGGCAAGGATACGGCTGATCTTGACGGCATTGCCAAAACCGACATTGACGAGTCTGCTGTCCATGACTGATGCGTTGGATTGAGAGGGAGGCTCTCCGCGAGGACGGAGGGCAACGGATTACTCGATGTTCTGCACCTGTTCGCGCAGTTTCTCGATTTCGTTTTTCATCTCGACACCGAGATGAGCGATATCGGCGCTGGCGATCTTTGAAGACAACGTATTGACTTCACGAAGAAATTCCTGAAGCAGGAAATCGAGTCGCCTGCCGACCGGCTCCTCGCTGGACAAAAAGGCGCGGAACTGGGCCATATGACTGCCCAGCCGTGTTATCTCCTCGGTAACATCGCTCTTGTCGGCCAGAATGGCTGCTTCCTGGGCCAGTCGGATCGGGTCGAGGGCAACCCCTTCAAGCAACCGGTCGATGCGCAGCCTGAGTTCACCTTGCCGCAGAAGGAGTAATTCGGGCACCGCGCTGTCGATCCTCCGGACAACGGCTTCGAATCTGGCCAGCCGGCCCAGCAACTCATCGCGCAGGGCCTGCCCCTCCTGCTCACGCATCCGGTCGCAATCGGCAAGGGCGGCCTCCAGAGCCGTGGAGATCAGAGGCCATTCGGCGTCCATGTCGGCACTCGGCTCTTCCAGGGTGATGACATCCCGCAGGGAAAGCATATCGCGCAGGGTCACCGGTCCTGCAACCCCGTGCTCGTCGATCAACTGCTGCAGGCAACGCCGGTATTGGCTGGCAATGGATACATTGACCGCCAGTTGCGGTTCAACGGTGGCCATGCCCTGCAGACTGAAGGTGAGATCAACCCGGCCGCGGTCAAGAACGGTGGCCACCTTTTTCCTGACCGGTTCCTCGAAAGCGGCAAACAACCGGGGTAGGATAATCCGCTGATCAAGAAAACGATGGTTGACGGTTCGGATCTCCGCCACCCAGGTCCTGCCGTCCGCCGACGCCTCTCCCCGGCCAAACCCTGTCATGCTCCGTGGTCGCACTCGCTTCACACCTCGTCTTCGTTGCGTTTTTGGCGCTGGTCAGATCGTCGCCGTTGTGATGGCCGCCGTCCGTTCAGCGGGGGTGACGCAGGCCGTTCCGATTTTCCCGACCACGAATCCTGCGGCATGATTGGCCAGCACAGCGGCCTCGTGCATCGTGCTTCCGGCGGCCAGCCCCAGGGCAAGTGTCGCCGCTACGGTATCGCCGGCGCCGGTGACGTCGTAGACCTCCTTGGCCATGGTCGGAATGGTGACCAGCCGATCGTCGGCTTGGAGAAGCGCCATGCCGGCTTCGCCCCTGGTGATGAGCACCGCATCGCAGTTGATATCGTCCCGGATATGGCGGGCCGCGGCAAGCAGGCTCGACTCATCCGCAATCCTGATCCCCGTCATCTGCATGGCCTCATGATGGTTGGGCGTGATCACCGTGGCGCCGATGAAGTGATGCATGTTGACCGGCTTGGGGTCCACGATCAACGGCAACGGTCGCTGCTCCCGTTCCCGCGCTGTCCGGAGCAACTGATGGAGCCTGGTCATCAGCTGTTCGCTCACCATCCCCTTGGCGTAATCAGACACCATGACTGCATCAAACAGGTGGAGATGTCCCTCCAGATAATGGAGAAGGGCTTCCAACGAACTTCTGGAGGGAGATCCGGTCTGCTCCCGATCGAAACGCACGACCTGCTGCCCCTGGGCCACCACCCTGGTCTTGACCGTCGTCGGCCGCTGCCCGGCAACCAACCCATCGGTTGACACACCCAGCTTCGCGACCAACTCCAGCACCTTGTCCCCCATGACATCCTGACCGATGATGCCGCACAGCGCCCCATGCCCGCCGAGCGAGACGATATTTCTCAGCACATTGGCGCTTCCGCCCAGCAGAAGCTCTTCGCGCTGGACATTGACCACCGGGACCGGAGCCTCTGGGGAGATACGGGTGGCGGCCCCCCAGAGGAAATGGTCGACGATGATATCGCCGACAACCAGGACCCTGGCGTCGGCGAAACGGTCGACCCGTTCCCGCAACATGTGATCGGACATGGGTATCGACTGGATGGGGATGATGGCGCGGAATTATTTAATCGCCTTGTTCAACTCGGAGATGACCGCATTGGTTATGTCGATCGAATCGGTGGCGTACAGCACCACATTGCGGGGCAGGACAACCGCATAGTCACCGCTGGCGGCAACCTTGCTCACCACCTCTTCAAGCTTCTTGAGAATGGGACTGACGTGCTGTTCACGCAGCTTCTTCAGCTCCTGGTTGGCTTCTTCCTGCTTAACCGCCAGGTCACGGCGTTTTTTCTGATATGCGGCTGCTTTTTCCTGTTTGACGCTCTCGCTCCAGGCTGCACCTTTTTTCTCCATCTCTTTCTGGAGGGCGAGCAGATCGTTCTCTTCGCTCTTGAACGAGGCCTGCAGCGAGTCCATCTTCTGCTTGATAAGGCCCTCCGCCCTCTTGCCGGCGGTGGAGGTGGACAAGACCTCCTTCATGTCAATGACGGCGATCTTGGTGTCCGCTGCCAGCACCTGACTGTGGAAGAGAAGAGAGAGGACCATCAAAAGGCCACCGAGACAACCAACTAAACTTTTCAAAATGTTCACCGTAATACTCCTTGATTCTTCTTGAACACATGACGCTGCATGCCGAATCGCCTGATCCGGTACGCAGCATCGGGTTATGAAAACACAAAACCGGGCAGGGACAGGCGCCCTTGCCCGGTTGTCAATCCTTCATGATGGCCTGTCACTGAACAATGACAAAATCATCCCGCCGGTTTTGCGCATAGGAAATCTCGTCATGACCGAACAGAAGCAGTTTCTCCTCGCCGAAGCTGACCGTTGTCAATCGATCGGCTCTGACACCCAGGTTGATCAGGTAGGATTTGGCAGCCTGAGCCCTCCGCTCGCCCAGGGCCAGATTGTACTCCTGAGTGCCGCGCGGGTCGCAATTACCTTCGATCCGGATCTTTACCTCGGGATTCTTTTTAAGGAAATCCGCGTTGGTTTCAATGCGCTGGACCTGTTCACCGGTGATCTTGGAACTGTCGAACTCGAAGTACACCGGCACCATCGGTCCGGAGGTTCTTCCTTCCATGATGCCCGTATCCGGCGTCTCCAGCGACTCCGTCACACCCGCCCCTTCGGCCCCTGTTCCCTGCTGGGCGGTTTCCGATGCCTTCTTGCTGCACCCCGTCAGACTCAGTCCCATGAAAAGGACCATGCAGGCAACCACATGCATCCATCGTGTACTGCTCATTTTCTCCCTCCGATTCGATG
>JAUWAH010000456.1 GCA_030602145.1 Desulfobulbus sp. | reverse complement strand
CAGCGGGGCAGTTGGCCTCAATGAAGGACAGGTTTGGTTTGCTGGCAAAGGCATAGGCATCGTCCCAATAGGCCCAGTCACGGGCCAGGTCGACCAGGCCGGCCAGTTCGTGGTCAAGTGCCGCCGAGGCCCGGTCGTTGTCCTCCAGCGCCTGACGGCGCTCCAGATCGCGGAAGGTTGGCTGTACCAGGAAATGATTGAGGGCGAGCAGCAGGAGGAGGACCAGGAAAAAGCCGCCCAGAACGAGGCCGATGGCCTCAAGGATCCGGCGGCGGGGTGAAGGCGGGGACAGCGTTTGCATGCAGTTGCTCCCTGGGGTGAAGAACGGCGACGGTCGCCCCTGACTCCTCTTCCGATGGTGCACGACACAAACATCTGTCGCCATTATACAGCCGATCGGGCCAAAAGGCCAAAAAAAGCAATGGGGACAACCGGTTCAGGTCATCGACTCGCCAAGCGACCGCAATGTGGCATTTTCAAACGGGATCGGGTATGGAGAATCATTGCCCGAGGCGGAGCAGCCCCGGTCAAATAACCTGCAAGCGTCGTCCGTCGTCTTCTGGTCCAACGGCAAGAAGGTTTCGCCGATCGGCCTGGGAACTGTTGACGGAAATCCTGGATCAATGGGGAGTGAAGATGGCAAATACCGTGCACGTCCTGCCGACAGATGAGGCCAATCTTGCCCTGGTGGCCAACGTGCATCCGCCGGATTGGGTGAACCCGCAACCAGCCGGCCGCTACAACCTGGTGGTTATCGGCGCCGGCACCGCCGGTCTGATCAGCGCCGCCGGCGCGGCCGGATTGGGCGCCAGGGTGGCCCTGGTCGAGCGGCACCTCATGGGCGGCGACTGCCTCAACGTCGGCTGCGTGCCTTCCAAGGGGGTGATTCGGGCCGGTCGTGCCCTGTTTGACGCCCGCACCGCCGGCGAGTTCGGCGTCCGTGGCGGCGAGGGGCTCGGTTTTGATTTCCCGGCGGCCATGGCCCGGATGCGCCAATTGCGCGCCGGGATAAGCCACCACGATTCGGCTCGCCGTTTCCGGGATGAGTTGGGTGTGGACGTGTTCATCGGCCAGGCCAGCTTTGCCGGCCCCGATTGTGTCGAGGTCGGCGGTCAGCGGTTGTCGTTTCACCGCGCCGCCCTCTGCACCGGCGCCCGGGCAGCCATGCCGTCCATCCCCGGTCTGGCCGAAGCCCGGCCTTACACCAACGAAACCATCTTCACACTCACCGAATTGCCGCCCCGGCTGGCGGTGCTCGGCGGCGGTCCCATCGGCTGCGAACTGGCCCAGGCCTTTGCCCGTTTCGGCAGCCGGGTGACGGTGATCCAGCACGGCACCCATCTCCTTGGCCGCGAGGACGCGGACGCCGCCGCCATCCTCCAGCAGACCTTTGTCCGCGAGGGGATCGAGCTGCGTCTGGCCACTCGGATCGGTCGGGTGGACTGCGAGGGCGAGGAGCGCATCCTCTTTCTCGAAGGCGAGGCCGCCGGTGAACCGCTGCGGGTCGACGCCATCCTGGTGGCCGCCGGCCGGACCCCCAACCTCGAAGGGCTCAACCTCGAGGCCGCCGGTATCGGGTTCGACCGCACCGGTGTGCAGGTGGACGACCGGCTGCAGACCACCAATCCCCGTGTCTATGCGGCGGGTGATATCTGCTCACCCTTCAAGTTCACCCACACCGCCGATGCCCAGGCGCGGATTTTGATTGCCAACGCACTGTTCAAGGGGCGGCAGAAGGTTTCCCGGCTGGTGGTGCCATGGTGTACCTACACCGATCCCGAGATTGCCCATGTCGGCATGTACGAACAGGACGCCCGGGCCAAGGGCATCGCGGTCACCACCCTGACCGTGCCGCTTTCGCAGGTGGATCGGGCCATCCTCGACGGCGAAACCGAGGGGTTCGCCCGGGTCCATCTGCGCAAGGGAACCGACAAAATCCTCGGCGCCACCATTGTTGCCCGCCATGGAGGCGAGATGATCGGCGAGTTTTCCCTGGCCATCACGGGGGGGCTCGGGCTCTCGGCCATCGGTCGCACCATCCATCCCTACCCGACCCAGGCCGAGGCGATCAAGAAGCTGGCCGACGCCTACAACCGCACCCGCCTGACCTGGACGGTGAAGAAGCTGCTGGGTGGCTGGCTGAAATGGCAACGGCGATGATGGGCCAACCCGAAGTTCTGCGCCTGGTCGTTTTCGTTGGCCTCTTCGCGGTGCTGGCCATCTGCGAGCACCGCTGGCCCCGCCGGCCGCTGACCGTCCCGAAAACACGGCGCTGGACCGCCAACCTGGGTATCATCGCCCTCAATACCCTGGCGGCTCGTCTGCTGCTGCCCCTGGCCCCCTTCGGTCTGGCGGTCCATGTCCAGGCCGGGGGATGGGGGCTGTGGCCGCTTGTGGGCGTGTCCGGGATGCTGGAAATCGTGCTCAGTCTGCTGATCCTGGATCTGCTCATCTACTGGCAGCATCGGCTGTTTCACCGGGTGCCGCTCTTCTGGCGGCTGCACCGGATGCACCACGCCGACCTGGATATCGATGTCACCAGCGGCACCCGCTTCCACCCCATCGAGATCCTGCTCTCCCTGCTCATCAAGATGGCGGCCGTGGCGCTTCTGGGCATCTCGCCCTGGTCGATCCTGCTCTTCGAGATCCTGCTCAACGCAACCTCGATGTTCAACCACGCCAACCTTCGCCTGCC
>JAUWAH010000217.1 GCA_030602145.1 Desulfobulbus sp. | reverse complement strand
TGCGCCAGGCACAAACCGTACCGCGCGGGAAAACGGACGCGCGGGGTTACTTGACGATGTACTGCTGGCCTTCGCCGCTGATGTACTCGAGCACCTTCTGCAGGCCTTCGGTGGGAGCCCCCTTGGTGATCAGGGTTATTGGCCTGCCGACTTCAGGGATGGACGGGCCATTCACCGTGCCGTCCACCTGGGCCATGGTCGCCACCGAAACGGCGCCCGACGTGGCGATCACCCTGGACTTCAGGTCAGCAGCCGTCGTGCCCTCCACCGCGCTTGCAGTGTAGGGTTCGCCACCGAGGACCTGCTTCTGGAAGACCCCTTGGGTGCCTGGTATCTTGGTGCCCAAAATAACGACGATCGGTTTGTCCGGCCCGCCGACCTCCGACCAGTTCTTGATTTTGCCGGTGAAAATACCGGCCAACTGTTCCTTGGAGAGCGCCGACACGGTCACGTCCTTGTTGGTGATCACCTTGACCAGGTCCTTGCCGATGACCCGGTTCTTGTAGACGCTTTTGTCGGCAATCGCATAGCCCTCCTTCTCCATCATCAGCATCCAGTCCGGGAAGGTGAGCCCGCCAACCGCCGCTTCGACCTGGCCGGCATCGAGGTCTTTCAGGGCCTGCACCGGCCCACTGGGGATGACCACCAGGGTAAGACCATGGCTTTTTTCAAATGGACCCTTGATTTTATTAAAAATATTCTCCGTTGGCGCAGCCCCTGCACCGATCTTGACCTCCGCCGCTGTCGCCGGTCCTGCCATGGCGACCATGCAGGCGACTGTTGCACAGAATGTGGCGACCCATCGACCTTTCCGCTGTACCATATCCTTTATCCTCCTCGTTGCAGTGCGTTCATCTTGACCCGGCGGCTGACCCGTCGGGCGGTGTCGAGGAACGGATGGTTGTCCATCCGGCCTTCGTCGGACTTCCGGTTCGAGAAGATGGAAATGATGCCCTTCTTCCCTTGCCTTCTTGCTGTCCTTTGCAAAGACAATGCCCATGGCATTCAGCATGCACCCAACTCCCCCGAACCCGTTGTCACGCTTACAAAAAGCACGCATAATCGGGGAGTCGTCCGCACCCTACGCCATCGTTGTCCCTGTTAACAAAAGTGGACGATGTCGAGAAATGTGAACAAAAAAAAACACGGCCACCAACCGAATCGGGCGGTGACCGTGCTGAGGGAAGATGACCTTCGAGGCCACCCGATCTACCAGGTGGTGAGGACGCTCCGGTAGGGGATGAGTTCGAAGATCCGTTTGTGCGGATCGATTTGAATGTGGTAGTAGCGGTCCTGCGGCATGTAGATGTACGGAATTTCTTCTTCCTGGCGGGAGAGGAAGCTGGAGAGGATCATCCTGTTGACCGCCCGGTGGCCGACGATCATGATGTTCTCGTCGTAATTATTGAGGAAGAACACCTTTTTCAACCCCCGGTGCACCCGGTCCTCCATGGTCCTGTAGCCCTCCCCGTCGGGATAGACGTAGCGGTACTTGTTCGGCCCCCGGGCCCTGGCCACATGGGGCATCTTGCGGCGGATCTCCTCGTAGGTCATGCCCTCGCAGACGCCGGCGTGGATCTCGTTGAACTCCGGCAGGGCAATGATCGAGCAGGGATCCTGACGCTCGGCGATCGGCGTGGCGGTTTGCAGGGTCCTTTTGTAGTTGCTGGTGAAGATGATCGGGATGCGCACAGTGGCGAAATGCTCGGCCAGGGCGTTGGCCTGATCGCGCCCCTTGTCGGTGAGGTCGGAGTCGCCGCCGATGCGGTCTTCGCGGTTGAAGTGGGTTTCGCCATGGCGGACGAGAAAGAGGTTGCGCACCACCCGGGTGGTGATGATGTCGCGGATGCGGTCATAGTAGGGCAGAACATCGGTGATCTGTTCCTGGAGGATGCAACTGTCGAAGGAGTCGACCAGGATGCGGTTGGCCTCGGCATCGAGCGGTTCGTAAATCGACTCATAGAAGGCGATCCGCTTGAGAAAGCTCTCCTGGGCCTTTTCCGGGGTGAGGTGCCGGAACTCCTTGAGCCCGGCCTTGCGTTCCAGATTGGCCTCCAGGGCCTCGTCGTCGGCATTGAGGCATTCGACGAAACAGAGCGGTTGGTCTGGAAAGGCGGCGGCGATGGTCCGTCGGCGCTCCCGGGTGACATTGCTCGCATCCATGATGGCCACTTCACCGCCCTCGGCAAAAAAAGACTGGGCAGCCTCGATGGTCATTCGCGAGATCTTCTCCCGTATCCCGACCCCCTTGGCATTGGCGGGCGAGAAGAACTCGGACGAGGAGGTGTCGGCGTCGATGTCGAGTCGCCGCCGCAACTCGCCGTTGTTGAAAATGCGGACCTTGACGCCGTCCATCTCCAGGGTCCGGCCAAGCTTGCGGGCCATGGTCGACTTCCCCCGGGCAGGCAGCCCCACCATGACAATCACCAGTTTGCGCTTCATACTGTCCTCCCTCGGTCGTTTCAACCGAACTCCAGCGGTCTTGCCCATCATAGGTTGGAGGTATTGTACTGAATCGGCGAAAAAAATGCAGGCAGAATGATAGGATTGACGGACAGGAGTTTTCGTTGGTCTGATTGTGGGATCACAATTGGCACCATGTGGCACAACTCGCGAGGTGAATCCCCGGACAGAGCCGGGCAGAGCGGTATTGAGCCCACGGTGGCATTCAACGGGCGGATATGGTACCCTGCAACCCGCATCGACTTCGGCCCGGAACGCCGCTCCCCCGTTTCCATAGGTGTACCCAAGCGTGCCATGACATTGAAAGTCAGATTCATCCTTGCCGTCGTCGCCATCCTGGGCATCTCCTCCGGGGCGCTGATCATCTATACCTCCGAGCTGCAGAACCGACTGGTCATCGGCCAGGCCGAGCAGCAGGCGCGGATGCTGGCCAAGCAGGTCCTGCTGACCCGCCAATGGGTCGCCGATCATCAGGGCCTGTTCCTGGTGCAGTCGGACACCGCCCGGCCCAATGCCTTCCTCCATGAACCGGTGATGACCACGGCTTCGGGCCTGGTTCTGGTGAAACGCAACCCGGCCATGGTCACCCGCGAACTGTCCGAATACGCCGCCCGCAGCGGCATGGGCTGGTTTCGGGTCACCAGCCTGCGGCCGGTCAATCCGGCCAACGGACCCGATACCTTCGAAGAGGCCAGTTTGCAGGACTTCCAGGAGGGGCGCATCGAGCGGATTGCCGTCGATCGCACCACGGCCGGCCGGGTCCTGCGCTATGCCGCGCCGCTGATCACCGAACCTTCCTGCCTGACCTGTCACAGCGAGCACGGCTACCAACCCGGCGACATCCGGGGCGCGCTGTCCATCACCATCCCCATCGGTTGGGCCGATGCCTTCATCCAACGGAACAATATCACCATCCTCATCCTGGGAGGCTGTTCCATCCTGGCGGCAGCGGCGGTGATGCTTTTCCTGTTCAATCGGTTGGTAACCCGACCGGTTGAACAGCTTGTCCGCGCCATGGCCGCCTTTCCCGAGCAGTCCCTCCCGCCTCTGCCCCTCCCCAATCGCCCCGACGAACTTGGCCAACTGGCGGCCGGCTTCACCGCCCTCTGCCGGCGGCTCTCCACCTCCCAGCAGGCCCTGGCCGTGGCCGGTGAAAAGGGCTACCACGCTGAAAAGCTGGCGGCACTTGGTCAGTTGACCGCCGGCATCGCCCATGAGATCAACAACCCGCTGGCCGGCATGCTCAACTGCGTCACCTCGATGCAGAAGGAACCGGACAACGTCGATCTGCAGAAGCGCTACCTGGCACTGCTCCACAAGGGGCTGCGGAGGATCGAGCAGACCATGCGCCAGTTGCTCAATTATGGCCGGATCGAGCCCCTGCGCATCCATCAGGTCGACATCGACACGGTCATCCTCGACTGCCTGGAATTGCTGGGCCATCGGCTGCGCAACATCGTCGTCGATCTCGACCTGCGCTTCAACGGCCTCTGCTGCATCGACAGCGAGGCGATCAAGCAGATCGTGATGAACATCACCCTCAACGCCATCCAGGCCATGCCCGAAGGCGGCCGCCTCGCCATAGCCAGCCGGGAGGAGGATCAATCGGTGGTGCTCACCATCGCCGACAGCGGCATGGGCATGTCCGACGACATCCTCGACAGGATCTTCGATCCCTTCTTCACCACCAAGGAGGTCGGCGAAGGCACCGGCCTGGGGCTGGCCGTCACCCTGGCCATGGTCCAGCGATTGAACGGCCGCATCGATGTCCGCAGCCGGCCTGACGAGGGTGCCGTCTTCACGGTCACCCTGCCGGTGGACCGTCACTGCCTCAATGGCGGCTCCCACCCCGCCACACCCCCGGAGGACAATGAAACAGATCCTGCTCGTTGAAGACGACGAAATCATGCGCATCACCGTCCATGACCGACTGCTGCGCGAGGGATGGCGGGTCGACGTGGCCGTGAACGGTCACGAGGCCCTCTCCAGGCTCGAACAGAAGCATTACCACCTGATCCTCTCGGACATCCGCATGCCCGGCATGGGCGGCATGGAGCTGCTCGAACGGGCCCGCAAGCACTCGCCGTTCAGCGATATCTTCCTGATGACCGCCTACGGTTCGGTGGAGGACGCTACCACCTGCCTGCGCAACGGCGCCGCCGACTACATCCTCAAGCCCTTTGAGTTGGACGACCTGATCATCCGCATCAACCGCATCTTCGAGATGCAGACCGTGCGGGCCCGCTGCGCCTCGCTGGAGGACCGCTGCCGCCAGGAGCACCAGGACATGATCGGCAACAGCGCGGCCATGCGCTCGATGTTCACCCTGATCGGTCAGATCGGCCCCACCGACTCCACGGTGCTGATCAGCGGTGAGTCGGGAACCGGCAAGGAACTGGCGGCCAATGCCCTGCACCGGGCCAGCACAAGGGCCGACAAGCCCTATATCCGCATCAACTGCGCCGCCATTCCGGAGGGCTTGCTGGAGTCCGAGTTTTTCGGTCACGAGAAAGGGGCGTTCACCGGCGCCCATGCCAAAAGACTGGGGCGGTTCGAACTGGCCGACGGCGGCACGCTGCTACTCGACGAGATCGGCGATCTGCCCTTGGGATTGCAGGCCAAATTGCTGCGGGTGATCGAGGAGGGGGAATGCGAACGGCTGGGGGGAACCCGGACGATCCGGGTGGACGTGCGGCTGCTCTGTTCCACAGCCAAGACCCTGAAGGAGGAGGTCGAGGCGGGTCGCTTCCGGCAGGACCTGCTCTACCGGTTGAGCGTCATCCCCCT
>JAUWAH010000363.1 GCA_030602145.1 Desulfobulbus sp. | reverse complement strand
CCTGCCCCTGCTCCGCACGACCATAGGCCTGGCGCAAAGGCCCCGGTGACGGGGGCGGCGTGCCCGACTGCCAGCCCTGCAACCGCAGCCATTCCTCGACCACCAGGTCGAGCAGCCATCGGGAGCTGACAAGCTGCCAGCCATGCAAACACTCATGCATGAGAATCCGCGGCACGTCCCTGCCCCACGCCGGTGCGTTGGGTTCGTTGAAGAAGCGAAGCAAACCGTCCGGATCACGCAACGGGGCTGGACAGTCCAGATCAACGGCCGCCACCCCGCTCAGCCAGTCAAAACCATGCATCCCTGACTCCTTCGGGTCATCCTGCCCCGAGCACCTTGCCGATCAGCTCGGCGAGGGCGGCATCATCGGTCTTGCCGGCGGCCAATGCCTCGCTGCTGCCGTCGGCCCTGATCAGGACAATGTAGCCGGCCGGGACATCCTCCAGGCGGGAGACGAGGGGCGGCCGGTCTCGGGCGTCAATGAGCACCCCCCGACCATCCTTGACCAGGAAGTGATTGACGATGCGCCAGGCGAGCATGGCGGCGGTGACGGTGGCTATCAGGCTGACCGGTTCGATGAACCGCGCCTCCACCGCATCGGGATCCGGCGGCAGCGCTGTTTCCTGCCCCAGTTGGTATCCCGGCGCCGCGGCCTCCCTCTCCTCCGCCAGCGCTTCCCTGGGAAGATCCATCCTCACTGCAAGGGTAACGTCGCTCATGGAGCACCTCATGGTCGATGGTCTGGCGAGCACGGGGCGCCCATGCACAAACAGGCGGTCTGCAGCGCCTCAGCCCGGATGATCCGCAGGATTTACGTCTAAATTTGTATGGATGATCAAGGATATTGTCAACCGGTTCCTTGACCGGCCCCTTGGAGATCGATGGGACAAACGGCAACATTGCCGGCAGGTGCCGGGATGTTCTGAGCGGCCCTGACATGCCAGGGTCCGAATATGGTCGAATTGGGGCTATACCCTGACGATGCGAAGCGGACAGGCCCTGCCCAGGATGCCGTCGGCCAGGCGGATATGGTCAATGGTGCGCCAATCCAGGCCAAGCAGCCCCGCACCGTACCCGTCGATGGCGACCGGATCGGTGCAGGCGGCAAGCAATCCCACCGGCGGGCTGCACAGCCTTCCCCAAAGGTGGGCCTCATCCATGCCGATCGAGCCATCGAGCACGGTCAAATCCGGTGTCCGGTAACGGTTGAGATCGACAATGGCCTGATCGAGCCGCTCATGCAGGGCCGACTTTCCCCAACTGTTGCCCTGGCGATAGTGCGACGGCGGCACGCATCCCATCATGTTCTTCATGGTCAGGGTGACACCGGCCATGCTGTGCGCCTTCAACACCGGCACCGACACCAGGAAGACCTTGTCAAGCAGGGCGGGCAGATACAGTTCCGGCAAGCGCCGGCAATCCTTGTTGGCTCTGCACACCAACGGTTCGGTGTTGAGGTCGACCAGTTCGATGCGCTGGCGCACGGCCATGTCGACATATCCCAACGCCTGGAAACAATGGAAGGTGTCGCAGGTGATCGAACCGGTTCCCTCGGCAACGGTGATCCGGCAATCGGGCACGAGTTTTCGAAGCGCGACGACCAGGTTTTCGACAAGGGCAACAGGCGTGGTGACCGGCGGCGGCTGGGTCGAAACCAGGTTGGGCTTGAGGAGGATGTGATCAACATGGGCAAGGAGGGATGCCACATTGGCCTCTGCAAGCAACCGGTCAACACCATCCGGCCCATTCGCACTGCTGGTCACATAAACCGTTGAGCCCATCTCCTTAGGCTGCGGTGTATCGTTGGGGGTTTTGGTCATGCATTCTGGTTGGTCTTTGCGGCCGCCCGACAGGGGTCCATCCCGATGGAGAAGCAAGTTGCCGCTGTCAAGATGGTTGGTGGCCTGTTCAGGTGTGCCTGGAACCGAGAAAGTGGCGATAGCGTTCGCAGGTCTTGAAGAGGACGTCGTGCCGGCCATGATCGACGATCCGCCCCTGTTCCATGAACCAGACGCGGTCCACCTGCCGGAGTGCTTCCACATCGTGGCTGATCAGCAGCATGCTCTTGCCCTCTCGATTGGCAAAAAGGGTGTCGATGAACCGGCGTCGGTTCAGGCTGTCAAGCCCCTCGGTCGGTTCATCCAGAATCCAGACCGGGGTGTTCTTCAGCAATGCCCGGGCAAGAATCAACCGGCGCGCCTGACCGCCGGAAAGACGCGCCCCCCCCTCTCCGCACAGGGTATCGAGACCTTCCGGCAGTCCTTGAACAAACTCGGCTAACTGCGCACGGTCAAGGGCATTCCACAGCGCGCCCTCGTCGGCTCCCGGGTCGGCAAGCAGCAGGTTGTCACGCAGCGTGGCATTGAAAACATGCGATTTTTGCGAAACCAGGGTCACCATCTGCCGCACCTGCGGTTCGCTGAACCGGTGCAGATCCGTGCCGCCAACGGTGATCCGGCCCTGATCCGGATCCCAGAAGCGGGTCAGGAGGTGGGCCAGGGTGGTTTTGCCGCAACCGGATGGTCCCACCACTGCCACCAAGGTGTGCGGGGCAATATTGAGGGTGACCTGGCGGAGTGCTGGGGGGCCTGCGGAGTGCGGATAGGTGAAGTTGACCGCATGGAAACCGATATCGAGGTCGGGCGGCATCGGTGCCGGCGTGGTCACGAAGGAAACCGTTGCCGGTGTCCGGGTGACCTCCAGGATGCGCTGGGCGGCGGCGTGGATCTTTCCGAGCATCTGATAGGCCGGCGGCAGGGGCAGCACTGCTTCAAAGGCCGCCAGGATGCCGAAGGTGATCAGCGCCAGCATGGCGCCGTCGAACCGACCCGCCTGAACCATGGGAATGGCCAGATAGAGCGCCACGGTGGCGGCACAGCCGCTCAACAGGGTCATCATGGCGGTACAGAACCCGTTGATCTTGGCCATTTCCTCCTGCAGGCCGAGCAATCGATCGTTTTCCTCAAAACGCAACCGGCGGTGCTCCTGGTGGGCGCCGCACACCATCAGATCCGCCGTGCCTTGGATGTCTTCAATCAGGTTCATCCTGATCGTGGCCATCTGCTGTTGAATCCGCGCCCCGATCTTCCTGGCCAGCAGATGGGCAAGCAACGGGATCAACAGGCCGGCGGCCGCGAAAAAGATCAGGAAGACAACGGCCAGGGCGGGGGCCAGCATCCACAGGAAGAATCCGGTGATTGCCGCCACGCCCAGGGCGACGAGGGTCGGCGACAGCACGCGGACAAAGAGGGTGTCAAGGGTATCGATATCGGCGACGATGCGACCGAGCAGATCGCCACTGCGATAGCGATAGAGATTGGCAGGGGCCTGCGGCTCTATCTTGCCATAAAACCAGATGCGCAGGGAGGAGAGCAGGCGCAGGGTGGTCTCGTGGGCTATGACCCTTTCCAGGTAACGCCCCGCGGTGCGGGCAACGGCAAAGGCACGGACGCCGGCGCTGGGGGTGAAGATGTTGAACAGATGGGCTGTGGCCACGCTCAGGCCGGCGACGGCCGAGGCGCTGAGAAACCAGCCGGAAAGCGCCAGCAGACC